>CAJOFP010000071.1 GCA_905233795.1 uncultured Oscillibacter sp.
TCCAGTAATTTGACCGTATAGGCGCTGTCCACACCCCGCAATTTATCCACATACGCCCGCGTCGTCGGCTGATAATACGCGATAATCGTCAACGCCTCCAATGCGGGTTGACTTAATTTCGCGGGTTTGCGTATCTCAAACGCCTTGCGTATCACGTCCGCGTAATCCGGCGCGGAACATAACTGCCATTTGTCCTCCATACGCAATAACCGCATTCCGCGCCGTTCAAACGCGTAATAATCCCGCAGACGCCGCAAAATTTGTTCAGCCTGTCCGCGTTCGATTCCCAAAGCCGTACAAAAACGCTCAATATGTACCGGCTCCCCGGAAGCGAATAAAATCCCCTCCACGGCGGATTCCAATTCCCGTGAATCCTCCGTGAAATTTGAATTATTATTTAAATTATTATTTAACTTGCTAAAATCAATCTTTTCCGCCTTTTTCATCCATTTCATGTCTGATTATTAAATCCTTATCTATCATAATAAAATAATTAATTATAATAATATAATTTAATATAATTTTTACCCGGCGCGGCGCTGTTCAAACAAATCCGCGTTTTCACGCGCCGATTGTTCCGCGTCCATATCTATATCTATACCGCCCTCCCGGACCGTGTACGCGTCCTCCGGGCCGGATAAGCGCAATAAACGCGAGCGGCATAATTCCAGTATCGCCAAAAACGTCGCCACAATTTCACTGCGCGTCCGACAGCCGAAAAATAATCTAAATAATTTTAAAATCCCGTGTTCCCGGATCATGCGCAAAATTTCTTTCGCTTTCGTCTCCACCGGATACGGTTCGTGACGGGCGATTTCCCGGAACGCCGCTTCCGGCGACGGCAAATCCCTATGCGTTGACCAGCGGTTTCGCAATTCCGACAACGCGCCGGAAATATCCGACAACGCTTGACTGTATTCATATATTTTAAATTTCCCCGGCTCCGACGGCTCCGGATTGCGCGTGATAATATTCCGCCCAAATTCGCATAACGGCTCCATTCGCGCCGCCATATCCCGGATTTTCGCGTAACTCTCATTTCGACGGCGTTCTTCCAGAGATTGTATCAAATCATCCATCTCCGTCCGCGCCTCTTCGTCCTGCAACAGCGTCCGGGATTTCATTAACATTAATTGCGACGCCATGATAATAAATTCGCTTGCGATTTCCAAATCCATGCTCTGACGCATAGCGATCCACGCGAGATATTGATCGCAGATTAAAGCAATAGAAATATCCTGAATTTCCATTTTATTTTTGCTTAATAAAAATAAAATCAAATCCAACGGGCCCTCAAAATCCCGCATATCCTCCGATTCCGATTTGGATTTCACTACTTTTTCCAGTTTAAATACAGGCGCGTCCATGCGAAACCCCTTTTAATATTATTAAAATAATTATTAAAATATTTATATTATAAAATATTATAATCCGTTCTATCAAAATTTATATCCAGATTATATCCAGCAAAAAATTATAAATAAAATCCACGGCGCCGCTGATAAAATTAAACCGCCATCCCATCCAGACCGCCGCCAATAAAATCATCATGCCGATACGTTCATAACGCATCCAGAGCATATAAATTTTATCCGGCAGAAACGCCGCCGCGATTTTAGACCCGTCCAGCGGCGGAAACGGCAGTAAATTAAACACGCCCAAGCCAATCGACAACCGCGCCGTGGAAATAAAAAATACAGCCAGCGTGAACGCCGCCGCGCCCGTATTCGTCATATTTATATTTATATCGCTGATAAAATAGCCATATAAAAGCCGTGAAATTATAATCGAAAGCGCGGCCAGTATAAAATTGGACGCCGGACCCGCCAAAGCCGTAATCGCCATCCCCCATTTGGGATTTTTAAAATAGCGCGGGTTCACCGGAACCGGCTTCGCCCATCCGAAACCCACCGTAAACATTAAAGCAAGTCCGAACCAGTCAATATGCCGCAGGGGATTCAGCGACAAGCGATTTAATTTTTTCGCCGTGGGATCGCCCAGCGCCAACGCCGCCAATCCGTGACAGCTTTCATGAACCGTCAGGCATAAAAATACCGCCGCGATTCGCCACAGCGCGGCGTAAATCGCGTCCATATTCAAATTTTGCGCCAGATTTTGTAAATAACCCGTCATAAAAATCGCCTCCCGCGCAAAAACGGTAAAATTATAGCAGGTCTTTCCGGCAAATACAAGCGAAAAACAGACCCGCTCTTGAAGTTTTAACATAAATATTAAAAAACTCCCTACGGTTTTCAATATCAGAGGGAATTTTTTATAAATTTTATATTTTTATTTTTTTATTTCCGCCGCGCCCGATATGCCAATGACGACAGGCAAAACCGCGTCAGATTCACGCGTTTATATTTGACATTCATGCGCGTAAGCGCTATATTAAATGAGCTGACAATATAAAATTTAAAAGAATCAGACTGCCAAAAAAGACGCGAAGCGTCAAAAAAGGAGGAGACAGAATGAAAAACAGACTGGAAAACGGAACAATCCGCATCTTTTTGGAAGGTAGAATTGACGGCGGCAACGCGGGAGAGTTTGAACGGGAGATGTTCGCCGCTTTGGACGCCGCCCCGGACGCGGCTCCGGTTCTGGACGCGGAGAATCTGATTTATATTTCATCCGCCGGACTGCGGGCGCTGATGAAACTGCGTAAACGCGTTAACCGTCCGGTTCCCATCCACAATGTCTCGCCGGATGTCTATGACATTCTGGAAGTTACCGGGTTCTCCGAACTGCTGGAAGTACACAAGAAGCTCCGGGAAATCTCCGTGGACGGCTGTCCTCTCTTGGGTGAAGGGGCTAACGGCAGAGTATACCGCCTGACAGAAGACGAGATGATAAAAGTCTTTCGTCCGGGTATAACGCTGGACGGGATCGAAATGGAACGGGAGGCAAGTCGGAAAGCCTTTCTGCTGGGCGTCCCCTGCGCGATTCCGTTTGATACGGTGCGTTGCGGGGAGAGCTACGGCACGGTCTACGAGCTTTTGAAAGCGGCGACGCTGGTGGAACGTATCCGGGAAAATCCGGATACCCTGTCCCATTACGCGGAGGCTTCCGCGCAACTCCTGCGCCAACTGCACGATATTGAATTGCCGGAAGGACAAATGTCGCCCGCGTCCCAAGTATTTCACAGAGCGATTGACGCTGTGACGAAAAACTTTACGCCGGAGGAAACGGCGCTTCTGCATCGGGTCTATGACGCCGTTCCCCCCGGTAATCGTTTCATTCACAACGATTTCCACGCGAAAAACATTATGGAGGCCAACGGGGAACTGATCCTGATTGATTTGGGTGACGCCGGATACGGAAATCCCCTGATTGATCTGATCCATTGCAAACTTGTTTATAATTTTATGGGTACGGGGACACAACACACGCCGGATGATATGACGTTTATCGGCCTCACCTATGCGGAGACGGAGCGATTCTGGAATATTTTTCTGCGTTCTTACTGTGGCGACGCCGGGGATGCGGAACGGCTGAACCGGATTATGACGCCCTTTGCCATGATGATGTATTTTGTCACGGCGATGGGACATTCCATGCTGCCCGATCAGTACCGTTCCGTTTACGCGAATAAAGTCCGGGAACTGGTATTCCCGCACAAGGACGAGATGCTGTCCGCATTCCGGGAATAATCGGAAGCGCAGGGATACTTCCAAAATCCAGACATCGGGAAACCGCGACGGCTTCCTGATGTCTGGATTTTCATTCGCGTTGACAGGCATTTGCCAACTGTTCCGGCGCGACAGGCGGCGGGGAAATTTAATATATTTATTATAAAAAATATTTTATAAATTTTATATTTTTATTTCCGCCGCGCCCGATACGCCCATAAAGACAACGGGATGGAAACGGCGTTGATTATAATCGCCGCCAAAAGAGTTATAAACGGATTGATTAAAAAATCAACATCCGTTCCGGGGCCGCCTATAGACGCAATTAACGTAAATCCATATAAGGCGCCCATGACGCCGCAAACGAGCGCGATTAAAAATATACGAATAAGGCGGCTTTTTTCGGCGTCAAATCGAAAATAAATCGGCAGACCGCACGCGATGACACAGGACGACAGGCAAAACGCCGTCAGAAACCATGCCGGAGTTACGGGCCGCGCCGCGCCTGTTATGGGCAGTATATGCGCCGTCTGGAATACAAACGCCCCGGTTGTCCCGATAAAAGCAAACATCATGACGCTCAACCAACACAGAATATAACGGCTGAATATAATATCCATATCCGAATAGGGCAGCATGGCGGCGAGTTCTCCCCAGCGGCTTCTGTCGTCATACGCGAACGCCGATGTCGGCAGTAACGCCGCGTATAACATGCCGATAAACTCCCCGCCGGGCATGAGACAAAACATGAAAATAATAACCGCGTAAAACAACAACGCCCGTTTTAATACATAAAAATCTTTTAAAATCAACGCTTTCATGATTTTACACGTCCTTTTATATTTCTATTATATTTATATAATTTATTTATTTTCGCGTTCTTTCGCGCCCCGAACCATAAATAAAATAATTTCCTCAATATTAGGCCGTTCCAGCGCTTTTATATTTTCCGCTTTTTCCCGCAGAATTAACGCCCGAACGCCGCCGTATTCGCTTTTTTCCTGTCCGGCTATACTTTCAATCGGCAATTTCGCCGCTTCTTCCGATGTCCCGTGAAATATGCCGTATTGATCCAATAAAATATCTTTTTCCTCGTGAAATAATAACTTGCCCTTATGCAAAAAGGCTATGCTGTCACACAATTTCTCCAAATCGCTTAAAATATGCGAAGAAATTAAAATCGAATGATCGTCTTGTCTTGCGAAATCTCTCAATTCTTCCAGTATTTCATCTCTTATAATCGGATCCAGTCCCGCCGTGGCTTCGTCCAAAATCAACAATTTCGCGTGATGGCTCATCGCCGCCGCAATCGCCAGTTTCATCCGCATTCCCCGCGAATAGGCTTTGAATTGCTTTTTCTCCGGCAAATCAAATCTTTTTATATAATCCTTATATTTTTCATCATCCCAATTCAAATAAGTCCCGCGCATGACTTTGCCGACCTGAACCGCGTTTAAAACTTCGGGAAAATACGCCTCGTCCATGACGACGCCGATATTTTCTTTGGCGTCCCGGAACGATTTCGATTGAGAATCAATCCCCAAAACCCGCGCCGATCCGCTGTCAG
>CAJOFP010000072.1 GCA_905233795.1 uncultured Oscillibacter sp.
TGGACAGCAGCGAAATGCCGTTGAGCGAAAACAGGAACGGGTACGCCAGCACGTCCGGCAACGCGTAGAGCAGGAACGTGAACGACAGAGCCGCCGCGCAGACGGAAACCAGCGCATCACCCGCTTTCCCCAGCCTGCGGCGGAGCAGCGAAAACAGCGCGAACAGCAAAAAGCGGATCGGCTCTGGTTTCAGAACAAATGGTTTGACTGCCAGTCCAGCCGCCTCAGTGAGAATACGCCGCTCCGACATTGGACGGCGACTTTTATAGAATGTCTGGATCAGGACCCGCCTCCGGGAGATGACGAGACGGGAGAAAATCATAACGCGGAGGGGGACGCCGATGACGCTTGATATTGTACGGGAGCGTTTATATTCTCTCACCGCGTTATTTTTCGCGGGCGCGAATGTTCTGTGGGCGGAACAGGTCAACACACAGGCGGCGCTGCCGTATGTGACGATAAAAATTGGCGGCGTCCGACGCGGGACGCACAGCGTAAAATATCCGGCGCTCGGTTCATGCTATCATTGCGAGACCGTAGCGGAATTTAATTTATACACGGCGGGAAAATCAATTCCGGTAAACGGCAAGGCGACCGGTAATTTTATCAATACGGCGACGGCGGATTTAACGCAGTTCGCCAATTTTATGGAATCCCCCGGAGCGATTGACATTCTTAGCGATCCGCCTATAAGCGTAATTTTAAAAGGCGAAATCCGGGATTTGTCGTTTCTGGAAAATGACCGGAAGCACAGATACCGGGCAATGGCGGAGTTTGATATTGGCTTTGTCGAGAGGGCTGACGGTCGGTACGGAATCCTTGGCGAGACGGTTCCGAACGCCAGCGGAGGCGGCGTAAATTCTATGGCGTCTGAAATAATTGAAAATATAGAAGAAGCGGAAATTGAGGAAATTATTTGATTGGAGGAAAACGCTATGGCGTTAAGAAACAACCCGTTGGACGATATTGTCAAATGCAATGTCGAAATCACGGAACCCGCGTCGGATGACGCGTCGTTTAACAGTATTTTAATCGTGATTCCGGCTCCAGCCGCCGCCGGAACGCTGTCCACAAGCAAGACGTTTTCCGTGAGTAAAGCTGACGAGTTGCTGGATTACGGTTACAGCGTCAATGACAGCGCGTATTTCGCGGCGGAAGCGGCGTTCGCGCAAAATCCGGCTCCGGATAAGTTATATTTTTGCGTCCGTCAGAAAGTGGCGGTCGGAAGCGGAGAGAGCGCGACCACGGAATATGAGGATATAAAAGCGACGCTTGCCCGCGCCAACGGCGAGGCGGGTTTCTACGGCGTCCATTTGAGCGAGTTCAGAACGCGGACGGATGTGGAGGGCGCCGCCGCGTGGACGGAGGCGAACGAGAAGATTCTGGGCTTTGAGTACGCGAGTATCAGTTCATGTCCGACGCAAAATTTCTCATATTATCGCACGTTCGGAATCTTTTCCGGTCAGGCGGACGGTTACGGATCGGATGTCAGCGACCAACCGAAAGCCAACGAGTTCGCGGCTCTGGCGTGGATGGCGAAATGCTTTGGCTACGATCCCGGCTCCGAGACATGGAATTTAAAAAGTCTCGCGTCCATTGTTCCGTCCGTACTCAGTTCGGCGGACAAAACCGCGCTGGAAAGAAATAATATCAATAGTTTCCTCCGGTATGCCGGAAGCAATGTCACAATCGGCGGCAAAACGCTGGCGGGGGAGGGGATCGACGTGATCCGGTTCCGGGATTGGCTCAAAAACGCGATGCAAGTCAATGTATTTAACGTCTTAAAGACGAATCGAAAAGTGCCGTATACGGATGAGGGAATCGCCATGATTCAGGGCGCGATGGAGACCACGCTCGCTTCCGGTCAGACGGTCGGCGGTATCGCCGCGACGCAGTATGATGAGGACGGTAACGAAATTCCCGGCTTTACTGTCACAGTCCCGCGTTCCGCCGATGTGACGGATGTTCAGCGCAAGTCCCGAAAACTGACCGGCTGTAAATATACGGCGCGGCTGGCGGGAGCGATTCATGTCGTTGAGATTGACGGCTATCTGACGTTTTAATTGAATAAATAATTGAATCATAAAAGGAGGGCGTGAGATATGGCGTCGCCTGTTCACAGCTATAATCCGAAGAAAGTCACCTGCGCTCTGGGAAATCATATTGTCACCGGTTTCGCGGATGACAGTATGATCTCCGTCGAGTACAACGGGGACGGAACCAGTCATGTGCAGGGCGCGGACGGCGAAATCGTCCGCAGCATTGACCCGTCCACTGTTTACAGCGTGAAAATTACGCTGCAACAGACTTCCGAGACCAACGAATTTTTGCAGAGACAGTACGAAGAAGATAAGGCGTATGGCTCCGGAATCTTTAATATCATCATCAAAGACCTGTGGGGCGGGGATCAGTTCACGGCTCCGAACGCGTGGGTTGTGAAACCGGCTTCTTTTGTACGCGGCAAAACCCAGCAAAACAAAGAATGGGAACTGATGTGCGCGGACGGCGTGATTTCAGAAACGAGAGGGTAAGTCATGGGATTGAAACAGATGGAACCCGTTATTAAAAAGATTGGTAATCATACGTTCGCCATCGTTCCGTTTCCCGCTTTCAAAGCGGCGAATCTCAGCGGCAGATTGACTTCCGTTTTGGGTCCCGTCGTCGGGGCTTTCGCTCCGTTGATCGGACAGGCGTTTGATGATAAATCGAACGGCGAGCGTTCCGGAGACGGTCTGATGAATATAGACGCGTCGGAAGCGGCGAAAGCTCTTTCCGGCTGTTCCGAAATAGACGGCGATAAATTAGAATCGCTGATGAGAAATCTTTTATTAGGCGGGCATATTACGGTTCAATATGAAGACGCGGACGGCAAGAAAAAGACGGAGAAACTGGAGTCGGATTTGGCGAACGAATTGTTCTGCGGCGAGGTGCAGGATATGTATGTCCTGTGCTTTTATGTCATTCAGCTTAATTTCAACGGTTTTTTCAAGAGACTCGCCGTCCAATCTGGTCAGGCAAAGTCGGAGGAGAAGACGACGAGACCGATTATCTGAGATTCGGCGCGTTCGATTATTCCCAATTCACGGACTTGGAATTGAGGCTTTATACGCTGATTAACGCCCAAAAAGCCACAATGTATGAATTTAAAAATATATATACGCTGGATGAGGCTTTAAAGCTGTGGGCGCTGCATCAGATGGAAACGGATATTGAGCGCGGGAGAGCGAAAGAAACGGAAAAGAAGGTGAATCGGAATTGACGATCAGAGACATAGCGGTGGCGTTTGGCTTCGAGGTGGATAAGAACAGCGAATCTCAGGCCAAAAGCAGTATTGAGGGAATCAAGAACTTTGCGACTAAGTTATTGAGCGGTATCGCCGTTGTGTTCTCCGTTCAGAAGTTATCCGGTTTCGCCAGCGAATGCGTCGCCGCCGCGTCCAATGTTCAGGAAATGCAAAACAAGTTCGACGTGGTGTTTCAGGGCATCAATGAGGAAGTCGATGAATGGGCGGAGAATTTCGCCGATTCCGTGGGACGTAATAAGAATACGATTAAAACGTATCTGGCCGACCAGCAAAATCTGTTGGTCGGCTTTGGCATGACCCGTGAGGAGGGCGCGAAATTATCTGAAGAGATGACGACGCTCGCGCTGGATTTGGCGTCGTTCGCCAATTTGGATGAGACGATGGCCGTTAATAATATGACGAAAGCCGTCATGGGGGAGACGGAAGCGGCGAAAGCGCTGGGCGCGGTATTAAATGACGTTACGCGGGCGGAAACTATGGAGGCGATGGGGCTGTCGGGCAAATACGACAAGCTCAGTCAGCTCCAAAAAATGCAGGTCAATTACAACGCGATTCTAAGACAATCGCCGGACGCGATTGGCGACTGCATACGCAGTATGGATTCTTATGAAGCGGCGCAGAGACGGCAAAACGCGGCTGTTTCGGAATTGAAAGAATCCATCGGCAATCAGCTTATACCCATTTATACCGTGTGGACGAACTGGCAGACCGCCGGAATCAAACTCGCCACGAAATTCGCAAAGGCGATTCTCGGCGACACGGAGGAAAATAACAGACTGCTTCACGCGTTTGAGCGCGTTCACGCGCTGGTGAAAAAATTGCAACCGGCGATGGAACGCCTCGGTCAGTCCATAAAAACCGCTGTTACGCAATCAATGACAGTATGGAAGTCATTCGCCGGTATCGTTTCCGATGTCGGCGGAAAGGCGTTCAACGGGCTGATTTCCGGCGTAAAAAACGCCGTGGACACGGTAATGAAAATCGCCGAAAAACTTGGCGGCTTGGAAAACGTCCTGCGAATACTGGGGACCGTGATTACGGCGTTCGTCGCCGTATCGCTCGCGGCTATCGCCAAAGTGAAAATTGTCGCCAAATTGAAAGCTCTCGCGGAGGCGCTGAAAGCCGTGGACAAAGCGATGATTCTCGCCAAATTAAAAGTTCTCGCAATCATCGCGGTTGTGGCGATTTTATTATTAATCATAGAAGATTTTATTCAGTTCATGCGCGGAAACGATTCCATTATCGGGACTATTTTTGACAAGGCGGGCGTTGGAGCCGATAACGCCAGACAAAAAATAATAGACGCGTGGAACGCCGTCAAAGAGTTTTTATGGAACGTCTGGGACACGATCCGACAGATGGCCGGTATATTTGTAGAGGCTGTCCGAAGCGCGGTTGAAAAACACGCCGATCAGATTCGCGGAGTATTTGAAAAAGCGTGGAATATCGTATTACAGATTTTGAAATTAATCTGGAGCGTCATTTCGACGATTGCCAAAGGGGTTTTCGGCGGACTGTATGATTTGATAGCGGATAAGAACACGTCGATAAAAGATAAAATACTCGCTGTCTGGATGACAATATGCGACGCGCTCGGTTCCGTTTTGGGCGCGATTATTTCCGTCGTCACGGCGGCGATGAATATCGTGTTGACGGTTATGAGCGTTGTTTTGAATCTCGCGCAATCAGTGTGGGATCGCTGGGGCGATACTATTGTCAGCGTCGTTTCCGTCGCGTTCAGCGTAATCGGCGCGGTGATTGAAACCGCGATCAATATTTTTCTTACTATCGTAGACGTGGTTGGAAACGCGATAGACGTGTTCGTCGACATCGCGGATGTCGTCGGGAACACGGTATCCGGGGCTTTTTCCTCCGTCGGCGATA
>CAJOFP010000073.1 GCA_905233795.1 uncultured Oscillibacter sp.
AATCCCGCCGCTTTTGAATCCGATGTGGCGGATACTTGTCACAATTTAGGGCTTTTTGCATGGGGGCAGAATCGTAAATCCGCCGCGAGAGCGTATTTTCAAGAAGCTCTTGCGTTATATAAAAAGTTTCCACATTTGGAAAAACTGGCAAGTTACGCCTATTGTTTGCTGTATGAGTTAAAATATTGGAAATATCCCCGGAAGCGAAACAAGCGCGAAACACGGAAACAGCGAAAGCAATATAAACGGCGTAAAAAATGGGCGCGGCGCAAAATCAAAATGTAAATTTTTTGCTGTTGTGTGAAATCGCTTTGCAATCGGGCGGCGGGTGTGGTATGCTTTTATCGTCCCCCGGATTTGGGGGAGAAAATGAAAATAAATAAAATTTGTGAAAATACGGAAAGACATGTATTTTGAAAGGAAGAAAAAATGGGATTGTTCAAGCGTTTATTCGGTGATTACAGTACCCGTGAATTGAGAAGTATTAATCCGATTGTGGATAAAATTGAGGGCATGGCGGAGGAGTATAAAGCCATGTCCGACGCGGATTTGCAGGCGAAAACGCCGGAATTGAGACAGCGTCTGGAAAACGGCGCCACGCTGGATGAAATTTTACCGGAGGCGTTCGCCACGGTAAGAGAGGCGGCGGATCGCGTTTTGGGTCTGCGTCCGTATCGCGTACAGTTAGTCGGCGGGATTGTGTTGCATCAGGGACGTATCGCGGAGATGAAAACCGGTGAGGGCAAGACGCTTGTCGCCACGCTCCCGGCGTATCTGAACGCGCTGACCGGTAAAGGCGTGCATATTGTCACGGTCAATGATTATTTGGCAAAGCGCGATAGCGAATGGATGGGCAAAGTGCATAGATTTTTAGGTCTGAAAGTCGGCTTGATTGTCCACGGTCTGACGACAAAACAGCGTCAAGAGGCGTATCAGGCGGATATAACGTATGGGACCAATAATGAAATGGGCTTTGATTATTTGCGCGATAATATGTGCATATATGAAAGCGAACTGGTACAGCGCGGACACAGTTTCGCAATCGTGGACGAGGTTGACTCGATTTTGATCGACGAAGCGCGGACGCCGTTGATTATATCCGGGCAGGGTGAGAAATCCACGCAATTATACGACATGGCGGAAATGTTAGTGGCGCGGATGAGAAAACATGTTGTCGTGCAGGTGGATAATAAAGAAGAGGAAGAATTTTCCGTACCGGCGGAAGCGGATTATGTAGTGGATGAAAAGGCGAAAACGGCGACGCTGACCGCGCATGGCATAGCGAAAGCGGAGGAATTTTTTCATCTGGAGAATTTGGCGGACCCGTCCAACGCGACGATTTCCCATCATATTAATCAGGCGTTACGCGCCCACGGGACTATGAAACGCGATGTGGATTACGTCGTAAAAGACGGTGAAGTGATTATTGTGGACGAGTTCACAGGTCGCTTGATGTTTGGGCGGCGATATTCTAACGGATTGCATCAGGCGATTGAGGCGAAAGAGCATGTAAATGTAAACAGCGAAAATAAAACGCTTGCGACGATTACATTTCAGAATTATTTCAGATTATATGATAAATTATCCGGCATGACCGGTACGGCGATGACGGAACAGGAAGAGTTCGGGACGATTTATAATTTAGATATAGTCGAAATCCCGACGAACAGACCCAACGCCCGGAAAGATCATCATGACGTGGTATATAAAACGGAAGCGGGAAAATTCCGGGCTGTGATTGCGCAGATTAAAGAATGTCACGCGAAAGGACAGCCGGTTCTGGTCGGTACGGTTTCGATTGAAAAGAACGAGTTATTGTCTAAATTATTGGCGCGTGAGGGGATTAAGCATAATTTATTAAACGCGAAGAATCACGAGAGAGAGGCTGAAATCGTCGCGCAGGCGGGCAAATTCGGCGCGGTGACGGTCGCTACGAATATGGCGGGGCGCGGCACGGATATTATGCTGGGCGGCAACGCGGAATATTTGGCGCGGGCGGATTTGGTGAAAGCCGGATACGCTGAAGAAGTGATTGTGGACGCCACGGGTTACGCGGATACGGATAATCAGGAGATTTTAGACGCCCGAAAATTATTCGCGGAAAGAATGGCGTTTCACAAGAAAATTGTCGCGGAGGCGGCGGAACAGGTTGTAAACGTCGGCGGTCTGTTTATTATCGGCACGGAGCGGCATGAATCGCGGCGGATTGATAATCAGTTAAGAGGCCGCGCCGGACGACAGGGCGATCCCGGCGAGACGAGATTTTATATATCTCTGGAAGATGATTTAATGCGTCTGTTCGGCGGAGATAGAATTACAGGTTTAATGGAGCGTTTTGATTTTGACGAAGATACGCCGATTGAGAACAGAATGCTGACAAAGGCGATTGAAAACGCCCAGACGACGGTTGAATCCCGGAACTTCCAGTCGCGCAAATCGGTCTTGGAATTTGATGACGTGATGAATAAACAACGCGAGATTATTTATTCGCAACGGCGTCAGGTTCTGGACGGGCGGGATATTCATGATACGATATTGGATATGTTGCGCAATTCCGTAGAAAATCAAATTAATTTGGCGTACAGCGAACACACGGGAGCGGACGCCGTACAAGAGGCGTTACGGGGTCTTGAGGGGATGTATTTCCGCCCCGGCGCGATAGACCCGACGTTATACGCGGATAAGAAAGACAGTCAGGAAGAATTGACGGCGGCTTGTATACAGGCGGCGGAAAACGCGTATGCGGATAAAGAGAAAGAAGTTTCGCCGGTAATTATGCGGGAACTGGAACGCGTGATTATGCTTCGCGTTGTGGACGAATACTGGATGGATCATATTGACGCGATGGATGATTTAAAACAGGGGATTCGATTGCAGGCTTACGGCAATAATGACCCTGTGGACGTGTACAAGCGTGAATCTTTCCAGATGTTTGAGGACATGGTATCGGCGATCCGTGACGAGACGGTGAGAAGATTATTCGCGGTACGGGTAAAGAAAGACGAGGAAGTGAAACGGGAACGGGTAGCCCGCGCCACGGCTGAGAATGTCGGCGGGGACGGGACCGCGCCGAAGAAACAGCCGCAAAAGCGTAAAACGCCCAAGATTGGCCGTAATGATCCGTGTCCGTGTGGGAGCGGTTTAAAATGGAAGAAATGTACCTGCGCGGAATATCATAAAGAATAAAAAAATAATAAAAATAATCAATAACGCGTGTGAATATGAATCGCGCATGGAAAATATTGAAAAATATTGCAATTATACGCATGGGATATTATAATAATTGATGATAATTTTATTATAATATCCTGTACGGATTTGAAAAAATTTCCCCTGTTCTGAATCCGGACCGGAACAGGGGAAATTTTTAATAAATAAAATAATAAAAAATCGCGGGGGATTGCGTATGGCGTTTATGGAGCGGAATATAAACGGCGTAAAATATTTTATTTCGGAAATATTATCAAGTCCGCACGCGTTCACGACAAGGATCGGCGGCGTGTCGGAATCGCCGTGGGATAGTTTAAATCTCGGACCGGGTCGGGGAGATAATTTGGATCATGTGAAAGAAAATTATCGACGGATTTGTGAAGCCGTAAATATAGATTTTAATAATTTAAATAATTTAAATGCTGTCGGAAAGTCGGATAATAATATAAATATTAATAATATTAATAATATTAATTCAAAACGGGTTGTATTGGCGAAACAGGTTCATGAAACGGATGTAAAGATTGTCGATGAGACGGACGCCGGAAAGGGATTGTATAAAGATCGGGATTATACGGCGGACGCGCTGATTACGGATAAAAAAAATCTGCCGTTGTTTGTATTTTCGGCGGATTGCGGGATTATTTTACTGGAAGATAAAATCACGGGAGCTGTCGGGGCGGTACACGCGGGCTGGCGCGGCTGCGCGGGCGGGATTGTAAAAAAAGCGGTTGATATGATGTGTGAGAGATACGGCGCGGATTGCGAAAATATACGCGCCGCGATTGGACCGTGTATCGGGTCATGTTGTTTTGAGACGGATCAGGATGTCCCGGACGCGATGAGAAACGCGTTAGGGACGGACGCGGAATTATATTATTATAAAAAAGATTTCAAATGGCATGTGGATTTGGCGGGATTGAATAAACAATGGCTGTTAAACGCCGGATTGGTAGAAAATAATATAGATATATGCGGATTGTGTACGGCGTGCCGCCCGGATTTGTTCTGGTCGCACAGAAAAATGGGGGAACGCCGGGGCGTACAGGCGGCGTTGATTTGCGGGATAAATAATAATAAAAAATAAAAATAATAAATAATCGGGTGAAAATACGCGGGGGATAAAAATATGGGAGAAAATTTTAAATTTACGCGAAAAATAAATTTAATAATTTTAATATTTTATGGAATTTTTATAATATGTTTATTATGCGGCTGTCAGGAGGAGATCGAGCCGGATTTAGAAGAGCCGGAAAGTCCCATCCCGATACAGGAATTACGGGAGGAAGAGGAAGAAGAACCGGATTTTCCGGAGTGGTTCGCCTTGCCGTATGATCCCAACAGTACGCTGGACCCGATTTTATGTCCGGACGGTATGCAGCGCGTCGCGGCGTCGTTGATATACGAGGGATTATTTAAATTAAATGAAAATCTGGAGCCGGTGAACTGGTTATGCGAAAGCTATGATCGCAACGGAGATTGTTCGATGTATACGTTTATATTAAGAGAAGGCGTGTTATTTTCGGACGGTTCGCCGCTGACGGCGGCGGATGTGCGCAATTCGCTGGAACGCGCCCGCGATTCGGATCGATATAGACGGAGATTACGGCAAATCGCGTGGATTTATGTGGAAAATAATAATATGCTTACGATTGGATTAAATGAATCCAACAGCGGTTTCCCGGCTTTATTGGATATTCCTATCAGTCGGAAAATTGGCAATGTGCCGTTGGGGACAGGGCCGTATAGTTATTTATGGGAGGAATACGGGTCTTGGCTGGTGTCGAATCCGTATTGGTGGACAGGCGGAAATCGGCCTGTAGAGAGAATCCGGCTGGATGAGTCTCAAGGGGCGATGTTATATAGATTTTCGTCGCGGGATGTGCATTTGATTGAAATGAATTTAATAGGCGGGGACGATACGCCCGCCGGTCTGACCGGGAATATCAAATATCAGGACGCGCCGGA
>CAJOFP010000074.1 GCA_905233795.1 uncultured Oscillibacter sp.
CTTGGGCGTTATCTGAATAAAACGCGTCGGCGGAATAGACCTGTCCAATATTGACGGGGATATTTAATTTTTTGGCGGTTTCGGCGGCTGTGTACAAAAGCGGCCATGACGCGGTCGGGGCCAGTAAGCCGGGGAATTGATATTGATCGCAAAAATGGGAATCCGTAGAAGCCGACATAGCCAAAATCACGTCGCGTAATTTGACATTTTCGCCGACGCCGCCCGCCGAACCGATACGGAGAATAGACTCGACGCCGTAAAATTGATATAACTCATAGGCGTATAAGGCGCAGGACGGAATGCCCATGCCGTGCCCCATGACGGATACGCGGCGATTTTTATAAAAGCCCGTAAAGCCAAGCATATTGCGAACGGTATTAAAGCATACGGGATTTTCCAGATAGTTTTCAGCGATAAATTTGGCGCGGAGGGGATCGCCGGGCATAAGTACGACGCGGGCAATATCGCCCTGTTTCGCCTCGTTATGGGGCGTGGGTACTGTTGACATAAAAATTTTCGCCCTTTCTTGAATATTTTATATTTTTATATTTTAATTTTAAAATTCGCTTAAAATTGAGTGATATATTTTAAAATTTTTATATAATTTTATATCGCTGTCATATCGCGGCGATATAACAGCGATATTATAAAAATATTAAATATTATAATTTTTTGAAATCTGAAGCGGGATGTTTGCAGATCGGGCAGATATAATCCGGCGGCAGTTCGTCGCCCTCGTATACATAGCCGCAAATCGTGCAGATCCAGCCGGTTTTCTTGGGCTTTTCCGGCTTGGGTTTGATATTGGCGAAGTAATACGCGTAACTGACGGACGGCGTTTTGGATAAAACTTCCCCGCCCGTAATATCGGCGATAAACAGCGTGTGACTGCCTAAATCGACGGTTTGCACGACTTTACCGGACAAATAGGCGTTGACCTGTTCGGTTAAATATATAATGCCGTTGGCGGCGCGTTGATATTTGGCGCCTTGTAATTTATCCGTATCGCGTCCGCTCTGGAATCCGAAACGCTGATAAATATCGAATTTGGAATCTTCGGATAAAAACGAGAGATTAAACGCGCCGGTTTTGATAATCATATCATGCGTATAATTGGCTTTATTGACGGCGATAGATACCCGTAAAGGATCGCTTGCCGCCTGAATCGCCGTATTGATAATACAGCCGTTGTCTTTGTCGCCGTCGCGGGCGGTTAAAACGAATAAGCCGTAAGTGAAATTACGGGTCACGGCCTTGTCGAAAACGTCTGCCATTTTTATCGCGTCCCCTTTGATTATAATTTTATAAATATATAAATTATATAAATTTATAATTTATATATTATAATAGCGCTTTTCATGGCGAATTGCAAATTATAATCAAGATTATAATTAAAAATATAATAAATATATGATTTATTATATTTTTCGCTTGCCATATTTTATTTGAGCTGTTAATATTGCTGATATTGCGCGTTGATAATAAAATAGTATAAATAGAGAGTAAAACAGAGGAACGGAAAATGGATAATAATCAAACGAAAAGACGCGTCGATCCGGTCAGACAGAATATATTGCCCGTTATCGCGGCTTTGATATGGGGTTCCGCGTTCGTGGCGCAGAGCGTGGCGGCGGAGTCTATAGGCGCGTTTACGTTTAACGCGGCGCGATCCGTGATGGCGTTTATATTTTTATTAATATTATGCCTGATTCGCCGAAAATGGCGCGGAAAACCGGAGGGAACGCGCCGGGAATTGATACGCGCCGGGATATGTTGCGGCGCCGCGCTGACAGTCGGGTCATGGCTCCAGCAAAAGGGATTGGAGACGACAAGTTCAGGAAAAGCGGGATTTATCACGGCTTTATATATTATTATCGTTCCTGTCATGGGCGTTTTTTTACGGAAAAAGACGCCGATAACCGTCTGGATTAGTATAATCCCGGCGACAATGGGATTATATTTTCTGTGCATACAGGGGGAATTGCGGGAATTGCGAATCGAACAGGGCGATTTTTTAATTTTATTATGCGCGTTCGCGTTTTCCGTACAGATTTTGACGATTGATTATTTTTCGTCCCGCGTGGACGGCGTGGAACTGTCTTGCGCGCAATTTTTAACGGTCTTGATTTTATCTTGTCTGGGGGCGGCGTTCGCGGGAGAAGTTATTGTAATAAAAGATTTATTTTCCTGTTGGTTTCCGGTATTTTATACCGGCATATTTTCCAGCGGCGTGGCGTATACGTTACAGATTCTGGCGCAAAAAGATTCCAATCCGGCTGTCGTATCGCTTTTGTTAAGTCTGGAAGCCGTATTCGCAACGCTTTGCGGCGCGCTGTTTTTACATGAGAGATTGACAGGCCGTGAATATTTAGGCTGTGTCCTGATGTTCGTCGCGGTTGTTATTGCCCAAATCCCGGATCGGTTTTTATGGAATATTCTGAATCCGCGCTTGAAGAACGGCGGTTGAATATGCTATAATAATAAGATATAATAAAAAAGAGAAAATCAGTCGGCCGGATAAAAGATATTTAAAGATATTTTTAAAGATATAAATATAAAATAAACAGAGAAATACGGGGAGGCGCGGGCCGTGCGGATACGCGTATTGGGCGTGGGCTTTGACAATCTGACAATGGATGAGGCCGTGGAACGCGGCCTCGCCATGTTGGAGGAAAATAAATCGCATTATGTTGTAACGCCGAATCCTGAAATTGTGGAAGTTTGCCGGGAATGGAGCGAAGTTTCACAGGCGGTGAACGGCGCGGATATGGTATTGCCGGACGGAAGCGGGATTATCAAAGGCGCGGCGATGTTAAATACGCCGTTAAAAGAACGGACGCCGGGCATAGAGTTCGCGCAAAATCTCATGGCGGAACTCGCTAAAACGGATTATTCGCTGTTCTTACTCGGCGGAAAACCGGGAATCGCGGAAAAGGCGGCGGCGCGTTTGCGGGAACGCTATCCGGGATTAAAAATCGCGGGCGTTCACGACGGTTATTTTCAGGAGGACGCGCCGGTAATTATGCGAATATGGGAAAGCGGCGCGGACGTGGTATTTGTCTGCATGGGCGCGCCGCGTCAGGAATTATGGATGCGCAATCACGGACAGGAAACGGGAGCGCGGTTACTATGCGGACTGGGCGGCAGTCTGGATATATTCGCGGGCGTATCCAAACGCGCCCCCAAATTCTGGTGCGATCACGGTCTTGAATGGCTGTACAGGCTCTTGAAAGAACCGTATCGCTGGCGGCGTATGATGAAATTGCCGTTATTTTTAAGCCATGTCCGGCGGGAACGCCGGATCAGGAAGCGCAACGGGATTTTACCGCCCCCGCCGGGTAAACAGTCGAGACGATCCGAACGGATGAAACGGTCTGAATTTGAATCTAAATCTGAATCTAAGCAGCCGGAACATACGGAAATATTTGAACCGATTGAAAATATAGCGCGAATTGAGGATATAGAATCGGCTGAAAATATAACGCGAATTGAAGATATAGAACCGGTTGAAAATACAGCGCGAATTGAGGATATAGAATCGGCTGAAAATACAGCGCGAATTGAAGATATAGAACCGGTTGAAGATATAGCGCGAATTGAAGATATAGAGCGGATTGCGGAAACGGAAAAAACGGAAGAAACAGGACAAATTGAAGAAATTGAACAAATTGAACCGGTTGCGGAAGAGATAAAATCGGAACCGGCTGAACAGGAGGAAATAATGTCCGATTACAGCAGGGATATGAATTATAACGCGGATTCGGAACGAAATCGGGATGGCCGGGAAAATAACGCGTATAATAATAATGATAATCAGGAAAGCGGACGGAACTGGAGCGACCGGAATCAATGGGATGAGCGTTTGGAGAATGAGAATGATAAAAATAACGCGTCCGGCGGAAACGGGGAACGCGCCATGAAACGGGACGCGGAGGAAACGCGGCGCGAAACGCGTTCGGATCGGAAAAAACGCCGTAAAAAACGCTGGTGGATTCGTATCCCGGTTTATTTGCTGACAGTCGCGCTGGTGTCGTTTTTAATGGCGGAGGGCGGATGGCTGTTATTCGCGGATTTGTGCGCGTTTGACAGGGGAGAACAGATGACGGCGACTGTAGTAGTGGCTCCCGGCGATGATATGCGGGATGTGGCGGAAAAACTGCGCGGCGCGGGTTTAATTAAATATGAATTGTTTTTCCTGTTGTTCGCCCGATTCGCCAAGGCGGAGGAAAAAATCGGCGAGGGAATTTATGAATTAAACACGGATATGGATTACCGGGCGTTGATTGTCGGTATGCGGGGATCGTCCGGGAGTATCGGGGCGAATACGGTTCGCGTGACGATTCCTGAGGGGCTCGCCTTGCGGGATATAGTCGCGCTGCTTGCCAAAAACGGCGTCGCCACGGAAGATGAATTGATGGAAGCCGCCCGGACAGCGGATTTCGATTTTGATTTTATCGACAATAATTCGGAAGACCCAAGCCGTCTGGAGGGTTATCTGTTCCCGGACACTTATGATTTTTATCAGCCGGAACGACCCGCAAGCGCTTTGAATAGATTATTAAGCAATTTCGCCCGGAAGCGGGAAAACTGGCTGGACGGTCTGGAATCCGCCGCCAATCGGGGTTATGATTTGAAAGCCATTGTCACAATCGCGTCTTTGATAGAGAAAGAGACGGACGGCGTGGATCAGGCGCGTATCGCGTCTGTCATCGACAATCGTCTGAACGGGCCGGGGGATCGCGGCGGCACTTACGGATTATTACAGATCGACGCGTCTTTATTATATGTATTGGATCACAAAGCGCCGATTACCACGGGGGACTTGGAATTGGATTCGCCGTATAATTTATACAAATACGCCGGACTTCCCCCCACGCCGATTGGCAATCCCGGCGCGAAAGCGATTGAGGCCGCTCTCGCCCCCGAAGTCACGGATTATTATTATTACGGCCTCGCCAAAGACAATCGCCATCAGTTCTTTACCAATTATCGGGATTTCACTAACTTCTTGTCCAGCTCTAATTTTATCGGAAATTAAAAAAATATGACCCTTCCCCCTGTCCCCCTTCCCTTTCAGGGACGGGGGAACATAAAGGGAGAAAGTACCCCCTGAAAGGGGGGATTTAGGGGGGTCTAAAAAAATAAAAAATCTCCTACGCCAGAAAAATGCTCTTGCGGTTTCATTTTAGATATGCTATGATAAAATCACGAAACATGAAGAGCGGCAGGCGACAGGTATGACCAGTACCCGTATGCCCTACGCCGAGTAAAGAGACTGCTCAACGCACTGGAGTTTTTAAGGCTCCAGACCGCGGGGCTATTATACCCATATGTTTATTTTGTTCGCAACCGGGTAAAGTTACTCAAATCATTTT
>CAJOFP010000075.1 GCA_905233795.1 uncultured Oscillibacter sp.
CGGCTCCACAAGAGAACCCGCCTGATGAACATGATCGCCTAAAATTTTAATCAACGCCGCGTCCAGCAAATGCGTCGCCGTATGCGCTCTTCTGATCGCCTGACGCCGTTCCTGATCTAATATTACTTCTATTATATCTCCGGTTTTTAAAACGCCTTTTTCCAATACGCCGATATGCAGGAACTTTCCGCCCTTATTCTTTTTCACGTCGTCCACACGGAAATAAATTTCATTCTGTCCGTCTTGTGATTTTAAAATCCCGTGATCCCCGACTTGTCCGCCCATTTCGGCATATAATACGCTTTTGTCTAATACAATACTCGCTTCCGCGCCGGCGGCGATTTCGTTTTGAATCTCGCCTTCCGTCACAATCGCAAGAACACGCGCCGTAGTTTGATTATTATCATAACCCACAAATTCCGTGGCGGGCATATCGCTGCCAAATTCCACGCCGGCCCAGCCCAGATCGCCCAACGCCGCCCGCGCTTCCCGCGCCCGGACTTTCTGCGCCTCCATCATTTTATGAAATTCTTCTTTATCTATTTTTAATCCCGATTCCTCTACCATTTCCGAAGTCAAATCAATCGGGAATCCGAACGTATCATATAATTTAAACGCGTCCGCGCCGGAGAATATATTCCCGCCTTTCGCCTGACACGCCGCCAACATATCCTGATAAATTTTCATGCCGCTGTCAAGAGTACGTCCGAAATTTTCTTCCTCAGTCCGAATGACACGCGTGATATAATTTTCTTTTTCTTTCAAATCAGGATACGCGCCTTGATTCTCATGCACGACCGTCCCGACGATTTTCCACAAAAACGTGTTATTTACATTTAATAATTTACCGTGCCGCGCCGCCCGGCGTAATAAACGCCGTAACACATAACCCCGCCCCTCGTTCGACGGCAACACGCCGTCACAGATCATCATGACCGAAGCTCTGATATGATCCGTAATCACGCGAAGCGATATGTCATTTTTTTCGCTCTGTCCGTATCTTGCCCCCGTCAGTTCCGACACGCGATTTGTGATATTCATCACCGTATCGACATCAAATAACGAATTGACATTCTGACAGACGCAGGCAAGACGTTCCAGCCCCATCCCGGTATCTATATTTTTATTTTTCATCTCCGAATAATGCCCCTCGCCGTCGTTCACGAACTGCGAGAAAACATTATTCCAGACTTCTATATATCTATCGCAATCGCAACCGACTGTGCAAGTCGGCTTTCCGCACCCGTGTTCCGGCCCCCGGTCGTAATAAACTTCCGAGCATGGCCCGCACGGTCCCGCGCCGTGTTCCCAGAAATTATCCGCCTTGCCAAATCTGAATATTCTCTCCGGCGCGATTTTAATTTCATTCTTCCAAATATCAAAAGCCTCTTCGTCATCCAGATAAATCGACGGATAAAGGCGATCCGGCTCTAAGCCGACTTTATCCGTCAGAAACTCCCAACAAAATCCGATCGCTTCTCTTTTAAAATAATCGCCGAAAGAGAAATTGCCGAGCATTTCAAAATAAGTCCCATGCCGATCCGTTTTGCCGATATTCTCAATATCTCCCGTGCGAATACACTTTTGACAGGTACAGACCCGATTGCGGGGCGGCTCTTCTTCTCTGGTGAACCATGTTTTCATCGGCGCCATACCGCTGTTGATTAACAATAAAGACGCGTCATGATGTGGAATCAGAGAAAAGCTGGGCAGGCGTAAATGTCCTTTGCTCTCGAAATAGCTCAGAAACATTTCACGCAGTTCATTTAATCCATGATAGGGATGCGCCATAAAAATTTCCTCCGAAAATATATTATAAATATATTATATATTTTATTTTATAATCTTTATAATTTCTATAATCTTGTCAATCATGATTTCATCATAATTTAATTGAAAGCGCACCGCCGAAACGGTGCGCTTTCCGCTGGGAAAGCCAAGTCTTATAGATTTTAACTAGATTTTAACTCGTTTCAACCCGCGCCCGCGCATGGGACGACCGCTTTTTTAATAAATTTCTTAATACTCCAGCTTTCCCGTCTTATCGTTGTTAATGACATAATAAGCCGCGTGTTCCTCCGGCTTGACATATACCTGCATACTGGTAATTAAACCCCGCTTCTTCTCCTGACGGAACGCCGCTTTCGCGTCCTCCACGATTTCACCGACGTTGCGCTCCCAGTCCTGATACTGGATATAGACATCCGGGACCATATTGTCGGCGAGATTCTGCGTCTCTTTGCGCGACGCAACCATTTTCTTTTTCGCTTCTTCAGACATATGCCGAGTTGTTTTCGTTTTCTTCTTGGCGGCGCCGCTTTCCGCGCCGACCTCTTCGACGACTTTCGCTGCTTCTTCGTTCGCCATAGATAAAACCCTCCTGTGAAATAAAATCATTATGCGCCATGAGAATTAGATATTTTCATTATATCTTGTCAGAATAAAAAAAGCAAGAGGAATTTTCAATTTATTTTCACTTTTTTATAAACTCTTTTATAAACTTTCTCTCGTCTTTCTCTGATGTCCTCCCTCTATGCTCAAATCCGATCCCGATCAGTTCTATATAATCTCAGACGCGGCTTTATAAAAACATCCGCGCCGTGTGATTTTTATCGCGGCGCGGAGAATTATATTATTTATTCGCTTGGTTTAGATTAGCTTAGCTTAGACTAATCAATTCATCAGTTACAGCAATTACAGCAAAAATTACAGCAAAGAACCCAGACGGGCTTCCAGCGCGCCTTTGGCGTCCTCATAACCGGGCTTGCCCAACAGCGCGAACATATTTTTCTTGTACGCTTCCACGCCGGGCTGATCGAACGGATTCACGCCCAGCAGATAGCCCGAAATAGCAAGGCTCTTCCAGAAGAAGTAAACCAGTTCGCCGAAATTATAATCATCGCGCTTGTCAATCGTTATCAGCAAATTGGGCGTGCCGCCGTCCACATGCGCCAATAACGTCCCTTTCATGGCTTTTTCGTTGATTTCCCGCATAGCGACGCCGGACGCGAAGTTCAGCCCGTCCACATTCGCGGGATCGTTGGGGACAAACAAATCCTGATTGGCTTTCTTCACCCATAAAACCGTTTCAAACAAATCGCGGGAGCCGTCCTGAATAAACTGCCCGATGGAATGCAAATCCGTCGTGAAATTCGCCGATACCGGGAACACGCCTTTATTATCTTTGCCCTCAGACTCGGCCATTAATTGCTTGTACCATTCGCCGAACATCGTCAAAGCCGGTTCGTAACTCGCCAGAATCTCGACTTTTTTGCCTTTCGTAAACATAATAAATCTTAACGCGGCGTAAATCATGGCGTCGTTTTTCTCAAAATCGGGATTGGCGTATAATTCACAGGCGTCGGCGCAGCCTTTCATGACCGCGTCAATATCCATGCCGCCGGCGGCCATCGGCAACAGGCCGACCGCGCTTAAACAGGAAAATCTTCCGCCGATATTGTCCGGAACCACAAACGTCTCATAGCCTTCCTCAACGGCCAGTCCGCGCAACGCGCCTTTTTTCGCGTCCGTCGTGGCGTAAATCCGGGATTTCGCGCCGTCCTTGCCGTATTTCTCTTCCAGTTTTTGCTTGAAGAACCGGAACGCGACGGCGGGTTCCGTAGTCGTACCGGATTTGGAAATCACGTTTACAGAAAAATCACGGTCGCCGATAATATCCATGATATTCTGCGTATAATCCGAGCTGATATTGCTTCCGGCGAAATAGACTTCCACGCCTTTGGCCTTTCCGGCGCCTGTAAGCTGATTGCCAAACGGACCCTTGACAAATTCCAGCGCGGCGCGGGCGCCGAGATAACTGCCGCCAATGCCGATGGCGACCAGAACTTGGCTCTGTTCCTGAATGCGTTTGGCGGCGGCTTTGATCCGGGCGAACTCTTCCCGGTCATACGTCTTGGGGAGATCCAGCCAGCCCAGCATTTCATGACCCGCGCCGGTCTTTTCCGTAAGAGTACGGAAAGCCGACTCCACCTGCGGACGGACAAAAGCCAGTTCATGATCCCGCAGACCCGCGTTGTTGACGTTCAGTTGAATAGACATCGAGCAACTCTCCTTTGCTGTTCACTTGATAAAATTCATTATAATCTTGCATGGCATAAATTGCAAGACGCGGGATCATGATTTTTTGATATTTTTTAATATTTTTTTATTTTTATTTATTCAAGAACCAGACGCCGAGATTTAAATATCCCGCGAAGAGAACCCATAACAAATACGGGATTTGCATCCACGCCGCGAGAGAATCAATCTTGCGAAACGCCAGTATCATTTCCAGAATCAAGACCCATAAAATAACCAGCCATATAAAAGACACGCCGTAAGCCCGGAAATTGAAAAACACAATGCTCCAGAAAAAATTAAAAGCTAATTGCAATAAATAGAGAAAGAGAGAACGCGAACGCTCTTTTGAGACTTGCGTCAAAGAAATCCGCGCCGCGCCAATGCCCATCGCCAGATATAAAATCCCCCACGCGATAGGAAATACGACGCCGGGAGGCGATAACGGCGGCTTTCTGACAACCGCGTTAAAAAATTTTGATCCGTCCCGCGTCAGCCAGCCGGATAACGCGCCGACCGCTTCCGTGAAAACAATCCAGAATAAATAAATTTTCCATTCCTGTTTTTTCTGGGATTCATTCATCTTTTCATCACCCGTTTATTAGCTTATGCAAAACAACCCGTGAATTATACGCTTTAAAATCCCACAGATTTTCCCTTTTTCACGCTTGATATTTCCCGATAGCGTCTAATATCTTTATCCTAAGCGCGTTTTTTATTTTTTATCCCAACCGCTTTTTATAAAAAATTATAAAATTTTATAAAAATCTTTTGCAATCCGAAGAAAAACGCTGTATAATAAACGCGCTGGTTCATTTTATAAATTATCCATAAAAATAATAATATATTATAATTATTTTAATATTAAAATAATATCAGCTATATCCAAGCCGTCTATCCGGATAAACGAGGTGATTTCATGAACTGGATCATGGAAATGGAAGAAATATTATATCAAATCGTCTCCGTTTGTACGATGCTAATGGAATTGTTCGGCATTTTCGTTCTGGTCTCCACGGCGATAAAATGCTTCTACAGATGGTTAAAAAAAGACGACGGAAT
>CAJOFP010000076.1 GCA_905233795.1 uncultured Oscillibacter sp.
ATTATATTATTTAAATATTTAAATATAAAATAACTTGAATAGATTTCCGCGAATTTGAATATTATAAATATAAATATTAATATCAGGAATCACGGAGGGATGATACATGCGTGAGGCGATATTTCAGGGATCGGGCGTCGCCATCGTCACGCCGTTTCGCGGGGACGGCGTGGATTTTCCCGCGTTCGGGGATTTAATCGACTGGCAAATCGAACAGGGAACGGACGCCATTGTCGTATGCGGTACCACAGGGGAATCCGCCGTCATGACCGACGCCGAAAAACGCCGGACGATTGAATATTGTGTGGAACGCGTCAACGGGCGTATTCCGGTTATCGCGGGAAGCGGCACCAACGACACCGCCCACGCGATCAGATTATCCCGCGACGCCGAAAGCGCCGGCGCGGACGCGTTATTGCTTGTGACGCCGTATTATAACAAAGCGACGCAAAAGGGGTTAATCGCCCATTATCGCGCTATCGCCGACGTTGTCCGCCGTCCCTGTATTTTATATAACGTCCCGTCCCGGACGGGCGTGAATATCGCGCCGGAGACCTGCGCGGAATTGGCGAAGCATGAGAATATTATAGGCATTAAAGAAGCGTCCGGGAATTTGGGCGCCGTGCAGGATATTCGCCGTCTCTGCCCGGATGATTTCTACATCTGGTCCGGCAACGATGATCAAATCGTCCCGATCTGCGCGTATGGCGGTATGGGCGTGATTTCCGTATTGGCGAATATTATGCCGGCTGAGATTCATGATTTGACAAAATTATGTCTGGATAATAATTTTATCGCCGCCGGAAAAAAGCAGATTGATTTAAAATTATTATGCGACGCGATGTTCTGCGAAGTCAATCCGATACCGGTCAAGACGGCTTTGAATCTCATGGGACGCAACGCGGGCGAGTTCCGGCTCCCTATGTGTCCGCCCGACGACGCGCATGAAATTTTTATCCGCCGCGCTTTAAAATCTTACGGCTTGATTCAGGATTGATATTTTAATTAAATTTTAATTATATAAATTATACAGGAACGCGGATTCCGGGTCGGGTTCGCGTTCCTGTTTCATGCGCGGTTGCATATAATCAATTTATTATATTTTATTATATTTATTATTATATTTATTTTTAATCTTATGGGTTTGACATTGGAAATATGATATTATAAAATTATCAAATAAAAATTATATATTATATTAAAAAATTATATAAAAATATGAGGTGTGGCGATGAAAGAGAAACGAATAAGATGGATAACGCCATTATGTGGGATTTTAGCGGTTTTCATCAGCGTAATATTTTTATTTCATCAGGACGCGGGGTATGTCCTGCGCTGGTACGCCGGATGTCTGATTCCAGCGATTGCGGCTTTGCCGTTATGTCTGGCGGTTTTTCCCGGATTCGCGGACGGCGGTTTCTCGTTCTCCAGACCGCTGGGGCTTATGCTCTCCGGCGGTCTGCTCTGGGCTTTATCCGTCTTTCGGATTATACCCGTCAACCGCGGGACGGCGTTCTTATGCGCGGCGGTTTGTTTCGCGGCTTCGTGCGCGTTCTGGTATTTTCATAATCAAAATAATAAAAATAATAAAAATATTCAAAACGCGCTGAATCAAATGCGGGCTGATATAATCAATAAACTCCCGGATATATTATGGGAAGAATTTTTATTTATAATTTTACTGGTCTACTGGGCGCATTTGAAAGGCAGCGATCCCGCCGCTTATGGCACGGAAAAATTTATGGATTACGGCTTTATGATGGCGATGAATAAAAGCCCGTACAGTCCCGCGATGGATATATGGTTCGCGGGAAAAGGCATTAATTATTATTATGTCGGACAGTTTTTAGCCGTTGTCATGACGAAATTCGCCGGGATTCCGGTCGCGTACAGTTATAATCTCATGATGATGACGCTTCCCGCGCTGGGCTTTTTAGAATGTTTCGGCATCGTTCGGCAGTTACTGCGTCCGTTCGCGGAAGATAAAAATAATAAACTCAGCCGTATGCCGATCATCGGGGGACTTGTGGCGGGGATCGCCTGCGTTTTCGCGGGCAATCTGCATTATGTGATTTACGGCCTGTTTGAAGTCCCGTCTACTACAGGCGACGCTTATTATTATCCCGACTCCACGCGCTTTATCGGCTATAATCCCGATATTCCTGATAAGACCTTTATTATCAGCGATTTACACGCCCATGTCATGAATTATATATTTGTCTTGGCTGTAATCGCTTTATTATTATCATGGTGCCTGAAACGCAAATCCCGGATAGAAACCGTCAATTTCAATCAAAACAAAGGCGGATTACTGAACCGGCGCGGCATATTCGACGTTTTATTTCAACCTGAGATAATTTTAATCGGAATTTTCATCGGCATGTTTCTGGGCATTAATTACTGGGATTTCCCGATTTATTATGTCGTATCCGGCGCGGTTATTTTAATCATGAATATTCGCGTGTATCGCAATTTCAAAAATATGACGTTGGCGACAATCTTGCAGGGCGTTTTTATTATGGCCTTGATCTTTCTTGTCAGCTATCCGTTCCGATCCAATTTTGATATGATCTCTTCCCATGTGTACCGCACGGACAGACACACGAGCTTATATCAACTGGCCGTCCTCTGGGGACTGCCTTTGACCGTGATTTCCGCTTTTATCGGCGCGTGTTTCACGCTCCCGCGCTTTTCCGACTGTCAATCTCAAAAAGCGCAGTCTGACGCAAGCGGCGCGACGGAAAAGAAAACGGGATTTTTCGGCGATATATGGGCCTATTTCGTCCGCCATGTGGGGACTATGCGCATGGAAGACGTTTTCATGATCGCCGTCGCCTGTTGCGCCGCCGGACTGGTTTTAATGCCGGAGCTTGTTTATGTAAAAGACATTTACGGCGACGCGTATCAGCGCACAAATACGATGTTTAAATTGACTTATCAGGCCTATATTTTATTTACGCTCTGTTTCGGATATATGCTCCCGCGTTTAATTATATCCGGAAAAGGGACAGGCTTCCGGCGCGCCGGGATTGTCTGCTCGATTTTATTATTCCTGACGCTGGGATTTTTCGTCAACGCCGCGCATACCCGGTTCGGCGGCGTATTCGGTCACGGCTATCAGACGCTGGACGCGTCGGACTTCATGTCCAATCAATTTCAGGATGATAATTTTACAATCAATATGCGCGACGACAAAGCCGCCGTTGACTGGTTAAACGAAAATATAAAAGAATATCCCGTCGTAATTTTAGAAGCCGATTCTGAAAGCTACACGTTTGGCAATCGCATTTCCGTATTTACGGGTCAACCGACCGTATTGGGCTGGCGGGTTCATGAATGGCTGTGGCGTTCGGATTCGGACAATCCCGCGAATTATCCGGCGGCTGTGGGTGATCGGGACGGCGACGTGAGAAATATTTACACTTCCCGCGATCCGGAACTTGTGCGGGAATTGATAGAAAAATATAATATAGATTATATTATATTCGGCTACCGGGAACGTCACAACGGCGTCTGGGAAGAATCGTATGGAGATGATCAAGCCGGCGCGTGGGAATTTTTAAAGACTCTTGGCGAAATCGTGTTTGAATCCAATCTCAACCCCGAAGAGCCGCTTTATATTCTCCGCGTGAATCGAAATTAAAATTTTATAAATAAAAAATCTCCCTGTCTTGATAAATATATAAATATCGACGGGGAGATTTTTTATTTATTTTTTATTTTTTAAATTATCTATGCGACGCGAGAAAGACCAGCGCGAGAAATCCCGGCCCGGTATGACTGCCGATGACAGGCCCTTGAGGGACGATGAAAAGATCACGCGGCGCGAAACGCTCCCGCACCAGATTTTTTAAAACCTCCGCGTCCTCCTGACAGCACGCGTGCGCGATAATCACCGTTTTTTGATCCGGCAAGGCCGTATCTTCCATATGTTTGAAAAGCGCCCGGATCGCCGCCTTGCGGCCCCGGATTTTATCCGCCGTGATTAATCTGCCCTCGTTATCCATGCTCAAAATCGGCTTGATTTGCAAGATAGACCCGACCGCCGCCGATGTCATGGACAATCGTCCGCCGCGCCGCAGATACATCAAATCCTGAACCGTGAACCAATGGGCAATATGCAATCTTGTTTTTATCGTAAAATCCCGCACCTGCTCCAGCGTATCGCCCGCCAGACGCCTTTCGCCCGCCAATAAGACCAACAAGCCCTGTCCGATAGACGCCGAAAGCGTGTCTACAGTTTCAATTACGCGTTCGGGATATTGTGCGCGCAACTCTTTCGCGGCCATCGCGCAGGCGTCCCGCGTGCTGGATAATCCTGACGAAAAGCATAAAAATAATATATCCTGTCCGGCTTTCAAATGCTTTTCCATCGCGTTGGACAGTTCCGCCATATTGACCGCCGCCGTGACGGAGACAAATCCGTCCTGTAATTTTTGATAAAAATCCTCAAAAGACAGGTCGCGCCAATCGGCGTAATGTTGATATGTTCTGCCGTCTATCGTAAACGACATAGGCACAATTTCCACATCGGCGCGCTCGGCCAGTTCCCGCGTCAAATCGCATGACGCTTCCGTGAGAATGACATAAGACGGCGTTTTCCGCGCTGTTTGCGATACCGGCGCTTTCATGGCTTCGATTCCTTTCTATCGTAAAATATTAAAATATAAATATATATAATTATCAAAATAAAAATTTCAAACGAAATATTAAATTTATATATTAAATAAAAAATATAATATAAATAATATAATAATTTTAATCTCAAAAATCAACCGGATTTTAAAATTTCCCGGATTTTCGACGTAATTTCGCCGTAATCCCATAAGACCGTTTGAATTTTCACGAAAACGGTCTTGAAAATCAGGAAAATTATTTACAAATCGTCCGAAATATATTATAATTTATACAGGGGAAAGGATTCCCCGCGCCGGACAGCGGATTTAAAAATTTAATCAAGATTTTTAGAAAATAAATAAAATTTAAATAAAAATCAAGATTTTAAATTTACCCGCCGACGCCGGACGAATTTCAGGAAGGATGGATACTATGAACAGCGTGAACAGCAATCAACCCGTGAGAGGCGGATACGGCGCTTACGCGTCTTACGCCGCGAACGCCGGTCAGATTACGGACAGCGCCGCCGATACAATCGGCAAAGCCGCGAATACGGAAGAGGAAGCCGCCGCCAAATCCCGGACGGACAGTTATGAATCGTCGCAAGCCCAAAACGCGACCGAGACGGAAAACGTATACAAGCCCAACGCCGAATTGGTCAGCCAGCTGAAACAGGATCTGGAAAATCAGAAAACGCGTTTTCTGGATACCGTGAAAGACATGCTCAACAAGCAGGGGATTCAAATCGCCGAGGGCGACGGCGTCTGGAGACAAATCGCGCAGGGCAATTTCTCCGTGGACGCCGAAACCGCCGCCGCCGCGAAAGAATCGATCTCCGAGGGCGGTTACTGGAGCCCGGAAAAAACCTCCGAACGTCTGATTTCATACGCCAAAGCCCTTACAGGCGGCGACCCGTCCAAAGCCGAGGCCATGCGCGAGGCGTTTTTGAAAGGCTTTGAAGAAGCCGAAAAAGCGTGGGGCGGTTCGCTCCCGGATATTACGCAAAAGACTTATGATTTAACTATGCAGGCCTTTGACGACTGGGCCAACGAAGCCGATCAATAAAAATATATATAAAATATAATTAAAAAATATAATTAAAATTAATTAATTTGCTAATCCGGGACCGGGCGGCCCCGGATTTTTTCACGCGTTTTTATTATATCGCGTTTTTCATGCGTTTTTTAACGCAATAATAAAATATCCTGCGGGCCGATGGACACCGTCAGACGCCGTTTGTCCGGCAACGCTACCCATTCGCTTTTCTCCAGTTCCATACGCAATAACGGCGCGTCCCGCGCCGCGCCGCTCGGACGCAATAAAACAATCATGGACGATACGTCCTCAATCGCTTTTTCCACCGTCACGGCGAACGCGTTGATTCGATCCGGTTCCGAGATTCTAACCTGATGAGCGCGGATACCAATCCGCCATAAAAACGGCGGCAACGGATACGCGCAACGTAACGTCACGCCCCATTGCGCGATATAAATCGCGTTGCCCCGCGCCGCCGCGTTGACAAAATTCTTACATCCCGACAGCCGCGCCGCGCTTTCCGTCCCCGGATGCGCCAAAAGCGCGTCCGCCGTGACAATATCCTGAGACACCCCGCGATCTAAAACAGATACAAAACGGCAGTTTCGATAAACTTCCCCTCTGTCATGGGACGCCCAAATCACCGGACCGTCAAACGTGGATAACATGTCAGACAAAACCTGTTCCAGACGGAATTTTAAATAACTGTCCGGCGCCGCCAACGGTTCGTCCAATAAAATCGCTTCCGGTTCAGAAGCCATCATACGCGCCAACGCGGTTTTTAATCTCTCTTCCAGTGAAATCTCATCCGGGTATTGCTCCGCGAGATTTTCCAAATGAAACATATGCAAATATTCTTCCGTGACCTGCGTCCGCGTCTCCTGACGCCGCGCCGCGTTCGCTATATTCCGCCGTATCGTCATATGCGGAAACAGCGCGTAATGACGGAATAAAAAGCCGACGCGCCGTCTTTTCGGCGGTATATTAATATGCCGGGAACTGTCGAATAAAGGCTCGCCGCCTAATATAATACGCCCCTCGTCCGGCGTCATAATGCCCGCGATACACCGTAAAGCGGCGGATTTCCCGCTTCCCGACGCGCCCAATAACGCCAACGGCGTCTCGCCCGCGTCCAGCCGGATTTCCAGTCGCTGATTCCCGATCCGCTTTTTAAAATCCGCTTTCAATTCCATAAAAATTCATTCTCCCGCCGTATACGCGCCGAAATTTTATATTTTTATATTTATTTTTATTTTTACCAGCCGTTTTCATCGTAATCCCCGTAATCTCCGTAATCCCCATAATCGCCATAAATATTTCCGTCGTTTTGATTTTTTCCGTCTCTTTCGTCATTATATCTATCATACGGGGACGCGTAGCCCGACGAATCAAAACGCCCTTGAGTATTATTTTTATTATCTCGAATATCTCGATTATCCCTATTATCCCTATTATTTTTAT
>CAJOFP010000077.1 GCA_905233795.1 uncultured Oscillibacter sp.
GAATTTCCACACGTCCAAAAACAATCACGCTTTTGAAATTCAACGCCCATTCGCCGTCCCGGCGAAAGCCATTGTCATAGACGCAGAAAGAGACTTTGTCATGACGCCGTATCGCGTCGATTTTGTGACCTTTTTTTCCACTGTGAAAATATATTTTGCCGTCGTCCTCACAGAAAAAATGATTGATCGGCATACCGTATGGGTAATCGTCATCCCCCAGCACGGATAAAACCCCGCGCAATTCCCGTTTGAGAATCTCGATACATTCTTCTTGAGTCAGTTTTTGCTTGATACGCGTTATCTCTCGAAATATCGCCATAGATTATAATACCTCACAGGAAACGGGAAAAATTATATTAAATCAATTAAATTAAAGCGGCTATATCCGCCTCAAAACTCATAGGGTCGCTGGTGGGATCAAAACGCTTGACAACATTCCCGGAACGATCCGCAAGAAATTTCGTGAAATTCCATTTAATATCGCTCGGCTTTTTATAAGTCGCGCTGATTTTCTCAATCCCTTTCATGACGGCTTTATTTTTCAGTCCCTGAATATCCTCGTCGGGCTGTTGGCTTTTTAAATAGCTATATAACGGCTCCTCGTTTTCGCCGTTCACGTCGATTTTCGCCAACTGGTCAAAACTGGTCTGATATTTCGCGGTGCAAAACGCGTGAATTTCGTCCTCGTCGCCCGGCGCCTGATGTCCGAACTGATTGCAGGGGAAGTCCAGAATTTCCAATCCCTGATCGTGATATTTTTTATATAACTTTTCCAGTCCCTCATATTGGGGGGTGAAGCCGCAGCCGGTCGCGGTGTTGACGATTAATAAAACTTTGCCTTTCAGATCCGCCAGATCCAATACGGCGCCTTTACGGGCTTTCACTTTGTAATCATAAACGCTCATGTCAAATCCTCCGGTTTTATTTTATTATTATAAATATAATTATATTTATTTTTATTTGATAATATTTTCCGTTTCGTGTTTCGCTATTTTATAACAGGCATTTCAAAATTTCAAGTCCAAATTTGCGCTAAATTTTAATAATTTTTTACAGGCGATAATATATTAAAAATATATGAATAAACTATCAAGAAAATATTGACAGTATAGGCGAAATAGCCTATAATAATTTTATATCATTCCCCGATTTTGGGGGTTTTAAACAGGATCGCAATATCAGAAAGGGGAGTCGAAATTGAAGCGCAAAGCAAAATATTTGTTATCGCTGATTCTCGTGGGGGCGCTGATTTTAAGCGTTCTGTCCGGCTGCGGCGGCAATACGGGCAAATCCCCGGATGAATCGGACGCGCCGGAAGCGTCGCAATTATCGGGAACCGTCGTCACGGATTTGACCGTCAACGGCCTGACCAATCCGCTGGGGATTGAATTGGACGCGCCGTTTTTCGGCTGGCGTATGGAATCGGATCGCGTCGGCGCCGCGCAAAGTTCGTGGCATATCACAGTGACGGACCCGGACGGGGAAATCACATGGGACAGCGGTGAAGTGAACGACGCCGCGTCGCAAAATATTCTTTACGCGGGCGAGGATTTGAAACCCCAAACCCGGTATAACTGGAATCTGACTGTCACGGATGAAAACGGGGATGAAATTTCTAATCAAGACGCTTATTTCGAGACTTCTCTTGGAGCGTCTTTGACGGATTCTAATTATACCGCGTGGAACGGCGCGGAGTGGATCGGTTCGGATGAAATTTATTTCGACGCCGCCACGGCGAATTATTTTGATTTAGATATGACAGTGAAAATCCCGGAGGGCAATACAAAAGCCGGAGTGATATTCGGCGCGGATGATTATCGTCTGAAAAATGACGCTATGAATATCTGGGGTTCTAAAACGTCTGGTTATTTCTGTTACGAGATTGATATTTCTGACGCGGACGCGCCGAAATTAAATATTTACGTCGTGGGAATGCCCGCGCTCGGACAGGATATTGAAAACGACGCGGCGGAACCGGATTTCGTGATTGATATTCCGGAAATATTAACACGTTGACGAATATCAATCAAGTGACTTGTGAAATTAACGGACAAGTAATCGACGAAAACAGACAGTTAAATCCGCTGGGGAATACGCATGATTATAACAGTTTTCCCAATGTAGCCAATATCGGTTTTGCTGTCCCGGCGGACGGACAGGCGATTTATAAAAATATAGCGATTCACTATCCCGGCGCGTATGGCGACGAGGAAAAATACGAAATCGGCGATTTGTTCGGCGCGAATACCGGCGCGACGTATGCCGTTTTTGAGAATCTGGACGGCGTCAAGATAGACGGCGCCGAAATTCAGGTGGACGGCGGGGAAAACGGCGTTGTCGCTTACGCGAACCCGTCTTACGGATCGGCCCCCATGCTGAGAAGTGAATTTGACGCCGGCGACAGTGAAATTGTATCCGCGAGATTGTATATCACGGCGCAAGGCATTTATGAAGCGTATATCAACGGCGAAAAAATCAGTGATACATGGTTCGCGCCGGGCAGTGAGGAATACGGAACTGTCATGCCCTATCAGGTTTATGATATTACGGAATTTCTGAAAACCGGCGCGAACGCGATTGGCGTGCAGTTAGCTGAAGGCTGGTGGAGCGGCTATCAGACGTATACAGTCACAAATTACGGCTATTACGGCGCGAAACAGGCGTTATTGGCGAGATTGGATATAAAATACGCCGATGATAAAACGGAAACTATAGTCACGAACACGGATGATTGGCAAGTATACAATCATGGACCTGTGGAATACGCGAGCAACTTCCACGGGGAGAGATATAACGCGATAACTGAAGCGAATATGACCGGCTGGAGCGAAGCGGGTTATGACGTAAGCGAGTGGGAAAATCCGGTTGTGATTGAACCCAGATTGAATGATTTTACTTTCATGACGCGTTATGACGAGCCGGGACGGATTGTCGGTGAGTTAGTCGCGCAGGCATGTTTTGGCGAAGTGAAAGAAAATTCCGGGGCGTATATTTATGACATGGGCGAAAACGTCATGGGCGTTCCTAAGATTACAATACCGGACGGCTATGTAAACGAGGGCGATGAAATTATATTAAGATACGCGGAAACGCTTTACCCGGATTTGGAAGAGTATCAGGATAATGACACAGTCGGCATGATGATGACGGAAAATCTGCGCGGCGCGATGGTCACGGATTTCTATAAAGCAATCGACGGCGAACAGGTGATTGAGCCTCATTTCACGTTCCGGGGTTATAAATATATCGAAATCACGGGATTAAATCAGGCATTGCCGCTTGAAAACGTAAAATTAGAGAAGCTGTCATCGCTGGAAATGACTTCCAGTTATGAAAGCTCAAACGCGTCAGTCAACCGGCTGTTTTTGAATATATTAAATTCACAGACCAGCAATTTCTTCTATTTGCCGACGGATTGTCCCCAGCGCAATGAGAGAATGGGCTGGACCGGTGACGCGCAAGTATTTTCCAAAGCGGCGTCTTATAACGCGGATGTGTATAATTTATATCGCAACTGGCTGAGAACATTCCGTAACTGTCAGTTTAAAGACGGGTCGTTGCCCGTGTTCGCGCCGACGTATGAGCCGAATTATGACACAATCCCGCCCGGATTCGGGGGAATCTCTTGGGACGCGGCTTTGCTGATTATCCCGTATAATTTATATCAGGTTACGGGCAATCCGGCGATTATTCAGGATAATATGGACGCGATTGGAAAATATCTGGATTATTTGGCGGCAAGTCCGCTGGTGATTCCCGAAGATGAAAATAATTTAGACACCGGAGAAATAATACCGGAACTGACCGCGCAAGTGGGATTTTTAGCCGATTGGCTGTCTATCGACGACACGCCGCCCGGATTAATCAACGAAGCCGTATATGTTTATATTTTAGGTCTTGCGTCTGAAATGGCGGATATTATCGGCGAAGATGATCTTGCGAAAGACTATCAAGAGCGTTATCAGGCGGCGAAAGATAAATGGAACGAATTATATATAGACCCCGAAACGGGAAAGACAGTCACGCCCGACGCCAAGCAGTTTAATACGTTCACTTATTCGGGTTATATGCTTGTGGAAGCCCATGAGGTTGACACGGAGGCGTCTTACGCGACGCCGTTGCGATATGGCGTAATCAACGACGCGAACGAGGCGAAAGCCGTCGAGAATTATGTAAAAACGATTGAAAAAGCCGATTATAAAATTACGTCGGGATTCTCCGGGACGCCGAATTTAGTACCCGTACTGACAAAATACGGCTATATCGACGAAGCGTATAAACTGTTTGAACAGACGGAATATGCCTCTTGGCTGTATCCGGTATTAAACGGCGCGACTTCCGTCTGGGAACGCTGGAACTCGTACACGGTCGAGGGCGGTTTTAACGGCAATAATTCCATGAATTCTTTCGATCATTTTTCACTGGGCGCGATTTCCGAATGGATGATGGAATATCAATTAGGCATTTCCCAAGATACGCCGGGCTATCAGAAATTTGTATTGCAACCCGTTGTCGGCGGGGATTTCACCTATGCCAATGGCGGTATCAAGTCCCCATACGGTGAGATTAAGAGCGGCTGGAAAGCCGAAAACGGCGTCATGACGGAATACAGCATGACAGTTCCCGCCAACACAAGCGCGGAATTATATCTCCCGATTTCACAAGAGCAAGCCGAAAAAATTGAACTGCCGGAGGGCGTCAGCTTTACAGGCATGGAAACGCGGAACGCGTTGGACTGCGCGAAATTCAACGTCGTCGCGGGAACGTATACTTTAGAAATTCCCGGTGAATAATTTTATAATTTTATAAAATAACGCGAAATTTATAAAAAATTATAAAATTTCATGTAATTTAAAAAAGACCGCTTCACGCAAATGAGGCGGTCTTTTTATATTTTTATAATTTATATAAAACGCGTGAACAATCGCGGCGCGTCAATCTTGACAAAAAATGCCGTCCATGCTATACTTGCGCCAATTCGCGTTATATATAATTTTTATATAATATTATATATTATATTATTATAAATATAGATAAGATTGATAAAATAAATAAGGGGCGCGGCCATGCTGGAATTAAAAAATCTGTCGTTTTCCGTGACGGAAAACGGATATAGTAAGCAAATTATTCATGATGTCAGTTTTGTTATACCGGATGATAAATTGATTGTCTTGACCGGTCCGAACGGTGGCGGCAAATCGACGCTGGCAAGATTGATCGCGGGCATTGAGAAACCCGATTCAGGACGGATTTTTTTTAACGGACAGGATATTACGGAAAAAAGCGTCACGGAACGGGCGCGTATGGGGATTAGTTACGCGTTTCAACAGCCGGTGAAATTCAAAGGCATTCAGGTTCTGGATTTGTTACGCTTCGCGGCGGGAAAAGAAAATCTCTCAACGGCGGACGCCTGTGATTATCTCGCCACGGTGGGACTGTGCGCGAAAGATTATATTGACCGTGAAGTGAACGAAAGTCTGTCCGGGGGCGAATTAAAACGAATTGAAATCGCTACTGTATTGGCGCGGGGCGCGGCTTTGTCGGTATTCGACGAACCGGAAGCCGGCATTGATCTTTGGAGCTTTCAGAATTTAATACAGGCGTTCGACGGAATGCGCCGGTCGATTCCAAACAGTTCGTTTTTAATTATTTCTCATCAGGAGCGAATTTTAAATATCGCGGACGAGATTTTTGTCCTGACGGACGGAAAATTGGACAAGCGCGGAGAGCGTGACGCGATTTTGCCGGATTTAATCGGCACGACATCGGCGGTCGCCGGATGCCGTAAAATCGAGGGAGGCGGCGAGTCCGTATGTTAAAATTTCAAAAGATGGACGAAATTCAAAAGCGTATTTTACGCGAAGTCGCCGGACTGCATGAAATTCCGGAGGGCGCGTATAATATCCGGGCGAACGGACAATCCGCCGGACGGCGTTCTTCAGGAAATATTATTATTACGCCGAAAGAAAACGGAAGCGGTTTAGATATAGAAATTAAGCCCGGAACGAAAAATGAAAGCGTGCATATACCTGTAGTGATGACACAAAGCGGATTGAAAGAAGTCGTTTATAATGACTTTCATATTGGCGATGATTGCGATGTTTTGATTGTCGCCGGGTGCGGCATTGATAACTGTGGCCCGCAAGATTCCCAGCACGACGGGATTCATAGATTTTATGTCGGCAAAAACGCCAAAATGAAATATGTCGAGAAGCATTACGGTTCCGGGAACGGAAGCGGCAAGCGGATTTTAAATCCGGGTACGGAAGTTTATATGCAAGAAAACAGTTTCGCCGAGATGGAAATGGTACAGATAAAAGGCGTGGACGATACGAACAGAATCACGACGGCGGAATTGGCGGCGGGCGCGAAATTGGTTGTCCGGGAGCGTTTAATGACGCATGGCGAACAAAAAGCGTATAGCAAATATATAGTCAATTTAAACGGCGCGGGATCGAGCGCGGATGTAGTATCCCGATCCGTGGCGCGGGACAAGTCATATCAGACATTTGACGCGAAAATCGCCGGAAACGCGCCTTGTTCAGGTCATACGGAATGCGATTCGATTATTATGGATCACGGCAAAATTCTCGCCGTTCCGTCACTGGAGGCGAATGATCTGGACGCCGCTCTGGTACATGAGGCGGCTATAGGCAAAATCGCGGGGGATCAGATTATCAAGCTCATGACGCTTGGCATGACCGAACAGGAAGCCGAGGAAAAAATTATCAACGGATTTTTAAAATAAAATTATTAAATTTAATATGAAATTATAAATCCCCGGACGCTTGATTTTTTCAACGTCTGGGGATTTTTATAAAATTTTATAAAAATCCGGGATAAATTTCTTGATTTTTGGTAAATATTATAATAAAATATATGCGCCGGGGTATATGGCGCGACGGACAGCGGCATATATTATTTATATTTATATTTATTTATATAGTATAGAATAGAATA
>CAJOFP010000078.1 GCA_905233795.1 uncultured Oscillibacter sp.
GCTTTTGTTCAGGCGTCGGGTTGATTTCCGTCTTGAAGCTCTTTCGCAAAATTCTCATCCTCTTTTACAGGGTATATTTTAACACATCTTTTCATATCTTTCCACTATTTTAACTACTTATCGTGAACTCCGTATTTATATTTTATATTTTATAAATTTTTGAGTGATATAATTATATCATGCTTTTTCATTCTGGAAAAACTAAAAAAACGCTGAATCTATAATCGCGCTTTTCACAAGCGAATAAATATGCTATATTTTATTATTCATTATAAAATAAAAGGGGAACTTAATATGGATAAAAAATATAAATATATATTATTCGATCTGGACGGCACGCTGACGGATTCCAGCGAGGGAATTGTAAATTGCGTCCGTTACGCGCTGGAAAAAATGCGCGAACCGATACCGGATGAGAATATACTGCGCGATTTTATCGGCGGACTGCTGACGGATTCTTTTATGAAATATTGCGGTTTTGATGAGATACAGGCCCGGCGGGCGGTGACGATTTTCCGTGAGCGTTATGAACCCATCGGGAAATTTGAGAACGCCGCCGCGCCGGGAATGCCGGAATTATGCGCGAAATTAAATCAAAACGGCTATATTTTAGCGTTGGCTTCTTCCAAACCGGAACATATGTGCCGTCCGATCTGTGAGAAATTCGGCTTTACGCCGTCTCTGCGCGAAATCACGGGCAGTCCGCCGGATCAAGACTGGAACAAAATCCAAGTGATTCAGGAAGCCATGCGGCGTCTGGGATTAAACCGGCAAGATAAAAACCGGACCATCATGATCGGGGATCGCAAATACGACGTGGAGGGAGCGCGGGAATGCGGTCTTGACTGTATCGGGACGGACTTTTTCCACTATGGGCCGCCGGGGGAACTCGAACAGGCGGGAGCCGTGGCCATAGCGCATGACGCGAAAGAACTTGAAAAAATTTTACTCCCGCCGGATTTATATTAATTTATATTAAAATATTAAATAATTAAAACCAGTCGTTCCACGGCCATCTGAACACGTCATCCGGCGTCGGAATAGGCGTCGGCGTCGGCGTGGATCGCCGGGGCGGACGTCCGTTTGCATTTGAATCCGAATCATCATGGCCGCGTGAACGGGACCAGTCCAGCCAGCTTTGATGAATGGTACAGGTTGCGAGAGCGGGAACAGTCGCGTCGGCGTCGAATGTTCCCGGCGTACCGGATTTTAAATAAACTTGAGTATATATTTCAGGACATTCCTCACCGGCTAACTCGCCGGATTCCGCGCATAATCTCAAAGTCGTGTGGCAATCACAGTATTCAACCGGGGCGAAACCGGGAGAAAATATTTCCATGTGCGTCATATCGCCCTGTATCGTGTGATTACAAAGCCCGTCAACGGCGAGTTTGCCGCATTTTGTGCAAATCCGCGCCCATTCCAGATCATCCCCGCCGGAAAATTCGGCGAGGCCCGGTAGAATCTCATTGACGCGGGTCATCACGGCTTTCCACATGGCTTTCGCTACGGCGCTGTCTTCCTGATATTTCGGATTATCATAGCCGTTCCAGACCCCACAGACGCACGCCGTCGAATAGCCGATAAACCATAAATCTTTTCTGTCTGAAGTCGTGCCGCTCTTGCCGGCCAGCGCGGGGCCGGGGAATCTCGCGTCCACGCCGGTTCCCTCCCACATGACGCTTTCCATGGCGGATGTCAGAAACGTAGCCGTATTGACGCTTAAAACGCGGTTCCAGATGGGATTTTTTTCTAATAAAACATTTCCGTCTATATCTAAAACGCGGGTATAATAATACGGCTCCGTATACTGACCGCCATTGGCGATAGCGGCGTAAGCGGCGGTTAATTCTAAATTCGTCACGCCGCCGAAAGTTCCGCCCAAGGCCAGCGCTTCAGTATAATCCTGATCCAAATCCAAATGCCGGAAGCCGAATTTATTTAACTGATCCCAGACCCGGCGGACGCCGACTTTCTGGAAACAGCGCAAAGCGACTGTATTAATAGACTGCGTAATCGCCGCCCGGACTGTCATATGACCCTGAAATTGTCCGCTCGCGTTGCGGATCGCCGAACCGCCCGTATAAGAAGTCGGCGCGTCGTCATAGATCGTCCCAAGCGTATCAATTCCGTCATCCAGCGCGACGGCAAATTCTCCAGCGATTTTAAACGTCGAACCGGGCTGCCGCGGACTGGAAATCGCACGATTCCAGACCAAACTTGCCTGTTTTTCGCCGCGTCCGCCGACAATGGCTTTCACCGCGCCCGCGGACGGATCGATTAAAACGACGGTCGCCTGAAAATCCGAGTCCCCGGATATATTATTTACTTCCTGTTCGCAGATTTCCTGCAGTTTCGTATTTTGCGTCGTCTCGATTGTCAGGCCGTCATGATAGAGCATATCCCACGCGTCGGATTCCGTAATTCTAAATTTATCTGACAAATCCCGGACGACTTGCGTCAAGGCCGCGTCGTCAAACCATGAGAAAATCGGGATTTCCGCGTCCCAGCTGCCTTCTTTTAAATTTAAATACGGGTCTTCCTGAACAGCCGCGTTATATTGCTCTTGCGTTAAAAATCCCGCGTTCAGCATTTGCGATAAGACTAATAACTGCCGTTCCCGGTTTTTCTCAGGATGTTTTAACGGATTATATACCGTCGGATTGCGCGTAATCGCGGCGATAACCGCCGATTCCGATAGAGTCAATTCAGACGCGTCTTTACTGAAATATCTCTGCGCGGCGGTCTGTACGCCCCATGTGCCCGCGCCCAAATTGATCGTGTTTAAATATTTTTCCAGAATCCAATTTTTATCGTGACGCCGTTCCAGCGCAAACGCCAAATATTGTTCCTGTAATTTGCGTTCGATTTTCTCCAGCGGCGTCGTCTCCGGGACGCCCGAAAAGACGTTGTTTTTTATTAACTGCTGTGTAATCGTACTGGCGCCCTGCGCGAGACTGCCGGCGGCGATATTTTTGACCAAAGCCCTTGCGATGCCCTGCAAATCCACGCCGGGGTGTGAATAAAAACGCTCGTCCTCAATCGCTATAAACGCGTCGCGCAGATGTTTGGGAATCGCGTCCAGACGGATATAGACGCGGTTCGATTCTTCTCCGGCTATATATAAAATTTCCTGTCCGGCGTCATCCCGGACGGAAGACCGGAACGTATGCGGCGAAACCAAATCCTCACTGAGCGGCGGCGCGATAGCCGCTATATAAGCGTAAAGCGCCACAAGTCCGGCGCAGGCGAGTAACGCCAATAAAATCAGCGAGATAAAAAACCGGAAGACGGCCCGAAAAAACCGGACGACGCCGGATGGCTTTTGCTTCATCATTCCCGTATCTGTCATAACCGTCCCCCTTCCAACGATCCGACAATTTATAAAATATAATAAAATATAATAAATTTATTATATTTTATAAAATTATAAATATTAATTTTAAGATTTTTATATTTTATCGCGTTCGCGTAAGCGCCTGAAAAAATTTGATAATTCCATACGGCATTCGGCGGCCAATACGCCGCCCGTCAGCGCGGGCGTATGGGGAAAAGATTCCATAAAAATATTACATACGCCGCCGCACGCGCCGAAATTCTCATCCCGCGCCCCATAATAGACTTTTTTAAGACGCCCGTTTAAAATCGCGCCCGCGCACATCGGACATGGCTCCAATGTGACGTATAAATCGCAATCATCCAAAAGCCATGAGTTTAACGCGCTGTTCGCCCGCGCTATGGCCTCCATTTCGGCGTGACCGGCGATCATGCGCGATTCTTCCCGGCGATTGCGTCCGCGGCCTATAATTTTTCCGTCTTTGACAATCACACAGCCCACCGGGACTTCCCCGGCGTCCGCCGCCTCCCGCGCCAGTTTCAACGCTTCCAACATATACCGTTCAGGTTCTTCGGCTTGATTTCGCATAAAATCAGTCATATTCGCTCAAACTTTCCGTAAATATAAAAATATAATATAAATATATTATAAAATATTATAAAATCAGGAGGCCGCATGAGACGTTTTTTATTAAAACGCCGCGTAAGACGTTTACGCGAATGGCAAAATGAATTTTTATCTCTCGATTTTTCTTCGGATTTTCCATATTCGCCGGTTCTCGTACAGGAGTTGAAAACGGCGCGGCGCGCTTTATCCGCCGCGTATGGGGAATTTAATCAGGCGACGGAGCCTATTTTAATAGAATCCTGTATTTATCGTATCCGAGCCGAAACAGCCCGTTATGACTATCTGATTCGCGCCGTGAAAGCGTCCGGGAATATCCCCGTGAGAACGTCTGAAAATATCGGGAATATGAAAAATATAAATAGCAAGAATATTCAGACAGCCGTGGAAATATCCGCCGCGCTTGCCAAAAATTCTGAAAAAACGCGTGAGACAATGCCGGAAAAATCAGGCGAAAATAATCCTGAAATCACGCGTGAACAGGAAAAAGCGCCGGAAAATATGCCGGAACCTGAAATCAATCTTGACGCGGAAGCCGTCGCCGCTATCGCGTTGAATCCGATTGACGGAAATTCCGACGCCAAATCATCTTAAAAATTTATATTTATATTTTATTTCAGATAAGATTAATAGAAATAATTATAAATTAATATAATATTAATATAATAAAATATAATAAATTATAGCGATAAAAATAATTTAAAAAGGAGAAAATCATGATGAATCTGAGTCAAATTTTATTGCCCGCGTTGATCGTATTGTTTTTATTGGCCGCCTTATGGCGGCTGATCCGCGTTCCCCTGCGTATCGCGCTGGGATTGCTGTGCAATACCCTGTTGGGATTTCTGGCGCTGTGGCTGATCAATCTGCTTACGCCGATTACGGGAATCTCTCTGGGGTTTAACGCGCTTAACGCTTTGATTATCGGCGTTTTAGGTCTGCCGGGCTTCTTCTTCCTGTTGCTGGTTCAGTGGGTTCTCTGATGGGATTTTCGCGGGGATTGAAAATAATCATATTGCGAAAACTGGAAAGACAAAAAAATACATTTTATCTATATTACTATATTAATTAAATTTAATATATTTTCTATCATGGCGCGAACGCGGTGAAAATATTCCCGTTTTTTCCTATTT
>CAJOFP010000079.1 GCA_905233795.1 uncultured Oscillibacter sp.
TTGAGACGCTTTTTCCCGTTTTTGCCCCCCTTATCAAAGGGGGGGGGCGGCGCAAGCCGCCGGGGGGATTCAATTAAGTTAATGACATTAGTTTCAACCCTTGATTTGAATATTTATTTTATTTCTCAAACAAATCCCGCATAATCACCGGGAACGGTTCGGGTTTGCAATATAAATTGCCCTGTAAGCCGTTAATATCAAATCGCTTGAGAATATCTCTCATGCCCGGCGTCTCCACGCCTTTCACACAGACACGGGCGCCGCGTATCGACGCCAGTTTCGATAAATAGCGCATAGTGTCACGGTCAATCCGACTGCGTTCAATCTCGCCGACTAACTCACGGTCAAATTTGATATAATCCGCCGACAACTTTTTCAGGAAATTCACGGATTCAAAGCCCGTCCCGAAATCGTCTATAATAATCCGTATGCCGTAACTGTGCAGGGCGTCCACGATAGATTTTAATTTATCCAGTTCTAACAATCTACAGCCTTTTGTGATTTCAATGCACAGATTTTCAGCCGGAAATCCGCTTTCGTCTAAAATCCGCGTCAGACTGTCTATAAAATACTCGTCCTCTAACTGCGCGGAAGATATATTCACAGACATCGACAAATCCGGCGCCTTTTTCAGAAATTCTAAGCCGTCCCGCGTGACTTGCTTTAATATCCATTCAGATAACTCTTCAAATACAAAATCTTTCTCTAAAATGGGTATAAATTCCATCGGCTCCACTTCGCCGTATGGCTCCCCGCGCCAACGAATCAACGCTTCCATTCCCACGGGCTTCTCGGAAGTCGAACTCACTACAGGCTGATAATCGACATAAAAGCCCTTACAGCCTTCTATAATGCAATCCCGAATCGTATTGACCATTTCAAGCGATTCCCGGATATTATAATTAATACTGCCGTTAAAATCCACCAATTCGCCGTTGCGCTTCTGTTTCGATTCTCGATACGCGTAATTTAAACAAGAATAAACCGTATCGGCGCTCATGGGCGCGCCGCTTTCTATAGATATTAAGCCGCCGTTCGCCGACAAAATCGTCCGTATCCCGTCCACACGGATTCCGCGCTGCATTTTCATCCGTATCGCGTCATATACGGCGGCGACTTCCTCTTTAGATAAATCCACCGTCAAGACCGCGAATGTCGGGCCGTCCATTCGATATACATACCCACGCGATCCGATTGTCTCCTGTATCAAAAACGCCGTTTCCTGCAAGATTCTATTCCCGTAAGTATAACCATACGTCTGGTTAATATTCGCAAGTCCGCTGATTCCCGCCAATAAAACCACGGCTTTTTGTTCGTCCTGATGAATCGCGTTTAAATCCTCAAAGAATCCGTATTTATTGCGCAATACCGTCACAGGGTCCGTGTTTTCCGTCAGTCCCTGATTGATTGTCATGCCGCCGACTAAACTGGGCTTTCCGTCCGCGTTGCGCAGGACCGCGCCGATCGCCCTGAATATGCCGTAACCGCCCGTTTTGATTTTTACTCGATAAGTAATATCATAAGTATGGGCGCCGCCGTCCAACAACGCCGTCATGACGTTCAAATAACGCTTTCTGTCCTCCGGGTGCAGATAATCCGCCCAATTCATCGCGCCGTTGGAGACATATTCGCCCGGCAACTGGAATAAATCCACAGCGACCGGCGAATAACGCGTGAAACCGCCATCAACGTGCATTAAACTCACCAGATTCCCGCCCGCCAACATAGAAAACGCGTCGAAAACATCATCCAACATCTGTTTCTGTTTGGGGTCCATATTAATCTTTTCCGTATTGTCCATATAAAAACTTTTCCATCCTTTCCGGGCGTATCCCATATCCCCGGCGCGTATCCCTCCGCGCCGAAATCAAGTAACGCAAATCACGCGATTATTTATTTATTATATTATTATTTTATCCCCTTATGAAACGCGTGTCAAGAAAAAAATCGTCGGACTTAACGCCGCGATTTGTTGACACACGTCGAAAAACGCGCTATTATATTTTAAATCGCCAACGGACGAAAGCGGGGGACGGCTTCTGTGGAAACGCGGGATTTTTTTATCAGCTACACAAGAGAAGATTTAAACTGGGCAAAACGGGTTGTTGAAATTCTCGAACGAAACGGGTATACGACATATTATCAGGAGCGGGACAGTTCTGGGAATTTTATTAGATGGATGAATAAGGCGGTCAAAGTATCCCGGAATTTTATTATAATATGGTCAAAAGCGGCGAATGAATCTAATTTTTGCAAACGTGAGTGTGATATTGCGTCTAAAAGAGAAATTGAGGGGCATATAAAATTATTTTTGCCCGTTTACATTGAGAACGCGCCGACAGATGATGTAATAGAGTTATATAACCATATCAATCTTTACGGCTTGAATCCGGTTGAAACAGAAAAAAAATTGCTTTGGGGCGTCCGCAATGTTGAACCGTCAAAGCCCGCGCAAAAGCCCAACGATCAACCGTTAAAAGATGTACAAAAAATCGACGAAGGCACAAAATATTATAACATGGGCGAAAACAGCTATTACGCGCAAGATTACGAAAAAGCGCGGGAATATTGGGAACAGGCGGCGGAAAAGGGCAACGCTGACGCGCTCTATAATCTGGGGATTTTATACGAACACGGCTTAGGCGTGGAACAGGATTACGACAAAGCGCGGGAATATTACGAAAAAGCCATAGCGACAGGTGATGAATATATAAAACAATTAGCGACAGACAATTTAAATCGTCTCCCCGAAAGTTAAAGCGCGGATAGAGATTATTTATCCCGCAAGGCTTTTTTTATCGCCGTTCGGATTGTTTCTGTACGTTCCGGGCGGTTGATAGACTGTAACGCCTGTTGAATCTGGATTTGCGCCTGTTCCATTTCCTGTCGGAACATCGAAGCCGATATGCGCAAAGCCCCGTGACCCAAAATAATTAACTGTTCCGGTCCGTCGGATGTCGCAACGCGTACATGATGATGTTTCCCCAATTCATAAGAGGCGCGTTCAATATAAGTATCCGCGGTTTCCGCCTCTTTCGTGTAGACGACGTGAATATTGTGATATTTTTCGTGTGAACCGGGATTGTTTTTGACTTTGTAGGCGTCGAAAACGGCGATGGTCTCACATCCCCGCGCCGCCTGATATTCACAAAGCAAGTCACACAACGCAATACGGGCGGCGTCCAGACTTTCACGGGCGATCGCTTTTAAATCCTCCCACGCGAAAATAATATTGTAGCCGTCTATTAATAAATATTCCGGGCCGGATACGCTTTTCCGCGTATTCGGTTTATTTTCTTTATTCGCTTTATTTTCCGTCTGATTGATTATTTTTTCGGGTTCGCGTTTTTGTATGTCACGCGGGTCGCGCCGTTGTTTGACAGGTCCGTAAGTGCGTTCAAAAATCGCTTTTAACTCTTTGTCCCGCTGTATAGATATGTCGTAATTATAATTATAATTATAATTGGGGTTCGCGTTTTTCGCGTTTGGGTTCGCGCCGGGATTGGGATTAGAATTAAAATTATAATCGGGATTGGGATTAGAATCTAAATCTAAATCGGAATTAAAATGAAAATCGGCGGCGGTGTGCGCCATTTCCGGGACTTCATACCACGGGATATAAATCCCCGCTCCGTGCGAACAGAAAACAGAGCCGGACGGATTATTTATATCATGTTCGGCTTGATAATCGAATTGCGTTAAAATTTCTTCGGGATTCGGACAGGGTCTGTAACCGTCGGCTTCCAGTTCCAGACTGCCCCTGCCTTTCGTATAAGATCGAATTTCGGCGGCGTAATCGCGTAAGAACGCGACCGGAGCGGCGCCGGTCAAAATCATACGATTTTCACTGTCCGTCTCAGGCGGTTGGATTTCGCCGCCGAAGCGTTTTAAATCCGTCATAGCGCGTCCCATTGATTCAGACGGGAGTTCCAGTCGAAACGCGTACCACGGTTCTAATAAAATATTTCGCGCCGACATCAAACCCTGACGGACGGCGCGATAAGTCGCCTCCCGGAAATCGCCGCCCTCGGTATGCTTTTCACTCGCTTTGCCGTCTAAAATCGTAATACGCATATCCGTAACGGGCGAACCGGTCAAAACGCCGACGTGTTCTTTTTCCGCCAAATGGGTAAAGATTAATCTCTGCCAATGCGCCGCCAATCTGTCAGTCGGACAGGCGGTTGAAAAGATTAATCCTGAACCGGGCGGCAAGGGTTCTAATAACAATCTTACTTCGGCGTAATGGCGCAACGGCTCAAAGTGTCCGATTCCCTCACAAGGCGCGGCGATTGTCTCACGATAGGCGATCACGCCCGGACCGAAAGAAATATAATTTAATTTATATCTATCCTGTAAAATCCGTTTCAATATTTCCAACTGCATATCGCCCATCAATCGGACTTGAATCAATCGCGCTTGCGATTGCGCTTGATTATCCGTTACCCAGCGAATTTTTAATTGCGGCTCTTCCTCTTCCAGATTTTTTAAAATATCAAAGACTTCACGCGGGTTTTTATCTTCCGGGATAATAATCTGATAAGACAAAGGCGGTTCCAGAATCGGTTTCGCGCCGCCGGATTCAAATCCCAGACCGCTTCCGGCGCGTGTGTGATATAAACCTGTGACGGCGCAGACAGTACCCGCCGACACTTCCGCCGCCGTCTGATATTTCACGCCGGAATATAATCTGATTTGTTCGATTTTTTCTGTTATTTCACTTTTCTCGCTTTTTTCGCTTTTATTTCGCTCCGTCTGATTCAATTTGCCCGCGTTTTCCCCGATTAAATTATTTAAATTATTATTTAAATTATTATTTAAATTAAAATTTGACAATAAATCAGGCTTGACGGATACCGGCATTTTAGCGTGTAATATTCCGCCCGTGACTTTTAACCATGTTAATCTGTTGCCGCGTTCGTCCCGTGTGATTTTGAATACCCGCGCCCCGAATTTTTCGGGATAGTCCGGCGACGGCGCGTATAAATTTAATAAATTTAACAACGCGTCCACGCCGTCAATTTTTAACGCCGATCCGAATACGCACGGGAATAATTTTCGCTTCGCTATTAAATCCTGA
>CAJOFP010000080.1 GCA_905233795.1 uncultured Oscillibacter sp.
AAAGAGGGCAAGAAAAAAATGCGCACGCTTGGAAGCGTAAAAATCCCGACCGAGGCGTTTTTGGCGGTTTTAAAATTGGACGAATAAAATTAGTGACATGCTCCCCCGCCTAAGAGGCGGGGGCTTCCCGCGCAAGTATCCCAACGAATACAGCCGACGCCGAGGCGTCAACGGGCTATCCCCGTGTGTCCCACGGTTCATATTATTATTTTATTATTTATTATTTTATTTATTATTACGCGGACAACATCGCAAGTCCGGCGTTTTTAATATTGATCGCGGCGTTTATATCCCGCTCAATCGTTTCCCCGCAACAGGGACAAACCCACGTCCGGTCGTTCAGCGTCAAATCTTTGTTCACGTTCCCGCAGTGACGGCATAACTTGGACGACGGATACCACTTGTCTATCGTGATAAGCCGTTTGCCCTGTTCCGCTATCTTGTAACTCAGGAACGCCCGGAACTGTCCGAACGCGTTGTCGTTTGTCGCTTTTCCAAGTTTCAGGCTTTGCGCCATGCCTTTATAATCTATATCTTCCACGCAAATTATGTCATGCGCGTTTACCAGTTCCCGGCTTCGTTTATGTTGCCAGTCTTTGCGCTGATTTCTGATTTTTTCGTGTATTTTCGCAACCCGGATTTTCTGTTTCCGCCAATTCGCGCCTTTGACTTTCATGTGTGATAATTTGCGCTGTTCTTTCGCTAATTTCTTTTGCGTTTCCCGGAACCAGCGCGGCATATCGGCGGATTCCCCGTCGCTGTCCACATAGAAATGCGGGGACGAATAGTCAAGCCCAAGCGCGGTATTTTCATCTGGCGTAATGTCCGGTATATCCGATTCATACTCCGTCAGAATCGACGCGTAATATTTGCCGGACGGCTCCTGTGAAATTGTCACGCTTTTGATTTGATACCCATCCGGGATTTGCCTGTGAAGTTTGATTTTGATCCAGCCGATTTTCGGCAGTTTCAATTTGCCGTCTTTGACCTGTACAGTCCCGTTCTGATTGTTCGTTGTGTACGCTTTCCGGGGAAATCCAATGGATTTATCCCGGAAAAAATTCTTGTACGCTTTGTCAAGATTCATTTGCGCGTTCGCAAGAGCGAGACTGTCTATGTCTTTCAGCCAAGGAAAATCCGTTTTATAACGCGCCGGAGTGACTTTTAACATCTCCCCGGTTTCTTCATAATAAGCGATTTTATCGCCTAACATTTTATTCCAGATAAATCTAACGCAACCGAAACAGTTTGCGAAATATAACGCCTGTTCGTCATTCGGGTACAGCCGGAATTTGTACGCTTTATTCGCTTTCGACATTCTCTCACCTCGCGTTTCTAAAATTATATTTTATTATATCATAAATACTATATTTGTCAATAAGAGGACAAAAAAAACACGCGATTCATCCCCCGCTTATAGAAGCGGGGGACTTCTCGCTTGATTTCGTTAAAAGATGATAAAATAATAAAAGAAAAAATCAAGAAAATATCATGACGCGTCACGGTTGTTTTGACTGCGGCACGTCATGATGTTTTATTTTTTATAAAATTAAAAAAAATTTTGCGACGCGGGGAAAGGGGCGGGTTATATGTTCGCGGCGCGGGAGTTTACATTCGCGGGACGTTCCAGCCGTCAATACGGTCTGACGCTTTGCGAAATCGACGACAAGGGACAGTCGGATATAGCTTTCGGCAACGCGGCGTCGATTATTGAGGATCGCGTGATCGCCCGTATTCAACCTGTCCATTTCGGGGTGAATTATCACGCGTCCCCATTGCGATTTAAATTGGTATTCGGGGCGGAGCGGAAATTAAACAGATTTGAACTGGATGAAATTTCCGCTTGGTTGACGGGGTATCAGAATTATCAATGGCTGACGATTGACCAGCCGGATTTAAATCACGTCATGTTTCGATGTCTTGTCACATCGTTGACGCCGGTCTCGGCGGGCGGATTTCCTGTCGCTTTTGAGGCTGAAATAACCTGTGATTGTCCATACGCTTACGGACTGCCTTTTGAGGAATTGTACAATTTGACAAACAGTCAGGAGATTTTATTTCGCAATCCCAGCCCTGTCCGGGAGTTTACAAAGCCAAAGATTTTATTTACCCCGGAAGCGTCTGTGAACGCGATAAAAATTGTAAACAGAAATGACAATGACAGAATATTTTTTATAGAAAATCTGCCGTCTAATATCAGCGTTGAAGTTGATAATTCAAATTGTATCATTCGGGAGTTGCGGTACGGATATAATCTTTACGGCGGATTTAATATGAATTTTTTCCGGCTTGTCCCCGGAGATAATCATTTATATATAGAGGGCGCGGGGCTTCTGAAAATTTCCGGACGGTTTTTCTATAACGTCGCGGCGTGAAAGGGGGCGGCGATTTGATTTTAAATTACGCGAATCTTGATTTTGATACAGACGGCAATCCGGAGACGCCCGAATTGCTGTTGCGGACGATGGCGGGCGATACGATTGGCGTAATCCCCGGCGTATATAATATTCATTTGCGTATAAAATTCTCAGAACCGAGCGAATTGACGTTTGATGTCCCGTCTGTTATAGACGGCGTTGATAATTGGATATATGACCGGATAGACGGATACAAGCTGATTTATACGAAGCGGTACGGCGTTTATTTAATTTTAAATCCCCGGACGGAATCGGACGGCGCGAAAGAGTTCAAACGGGTGGAATGCTATTCGATAGAGAAAACGCTGGATTATAAAAAGTTTTTTATAGAAGAGGGAACGTATAAATTTTACAACCGGGTAAGTCCCGGCGACCCGGACACGATTATTGGGCGCGTTCTGGAAATCGTTCCCGATTGGAAGATTGGGGAAATCCCGGAGGAGATAGCCCAGAGATACCGGACGTTTGACGAATACGACGATTATTTATTGTCGTTTTTATATAACGACGCCGCGCAAAAATTCCGGTGCGTATTCGTGTTTGATAGTTATCACAAAACGATTCATTGTTACAGCGCGGATGAATCGCGGGAGATTCTGCCGATTTATCTTGATTTTGATAATTTGATAAAAAATATCACGGTTGACGAAATCAGCGACGAGATCAAAACCGCGTTGCGTCCTTACGGGGCTGACGGGCTGGATATTCGTGATGTGAATCCCATCGGGACAAATTGGCTGTATGATTTGTCTTATTTTATTCAAAACGGCGATATTTCGGAAGAATTGGCGGAAAAATGGAACCGCTGGCGGCGTCAGATCGCGGCGAATCAGGGGATTTATAAAGCCCTGACTTCTTTGTACGCGTCCGCCGCGACAAAATTATTAAGCGAAAAAGCGAAACTGTCTGAATTAAACAGTCAAAAAAATTTGATTATATTACAGCAAAACGCGACGATACAGGCGTTATCTCTGGAACTCAGCGACGCGGGACTTGCGAACAGAAACGCGGAAATGGGAGAGAATAAAGCCCGGATGGATAATGTTTTAAATAAAATCGCCGCGCAAGAAAAAGCTGTCGCTATGATAGAGCTTGACATGGCTGTGACCAAGGGCAGACTGGAAGCGATTGCGCGGAATCTGGCTTTTAATACGACGCCGTTATTTACGGAATCGGATCGCGCCGTTTTTCGTTCGTATTTTATCGAAGATGATTTGACGGAGACTTCTTTTGTGGCGACGACCGTCAAGGCGAATACGGACGGCGGAATCAGAGAATTTGAAAACGCCGCGTTTGCGCTAAAATCTTCTGAAATTACGGAAATTGACGCGCTGGGCGATACGGAAAGCGTTCTGTATACGATTGTCGGGGGTTCGTTCTCCTGCGGGGACTTGACGGCGAACATCCCGGAATTTTCCGGGGATATAATTCGCGGCGATCTTGAATTAAATTCCGACGGGAATTTTTCTTTGAGCTTTTACGCCGGAAATATCAGACTGCCCAATATAAATTACGCGTCGGGGACTGTTATATTAATAGGGACATACGACGGATTTTCCGGCGATATAAACGCGATTTATAAAAACGGGGTGAAATATAACGCCGGGTCGGAATTGCGATTCAATATTTTATTCTGTTCGGCGTATCTGACGACGGATTTGAGCGATTATCAGCGCGTTTCCGTGCAGACTGAATTATATGAATTTGCGGCGAAAGAACTGGCGCAAAAAGCGTTCCCGACATATGAATTTAATATTGACTCGTCCAATTTTATTTTCGCGCATGATTTCGCGCCGTTCAGAAACAAACTGGAACTTGGCAAAGGCGTTTATTTGAATCTCGGACACGGACAGGTCATTACGCCTTATATTATCGAATTTGAAATTGACTTTGAACGTCGGGGCGAATTGTCGCTGGTTTTCTCCAATCGTTTTAAGCGGCATAATTATACGCATACGTTAAGCGATATGTTAGAGCGGACGTATTCATCCGGCAGGAGTTTCGAGGCGGGTCGGCATATTTATGGGGAAACGTCGGAACAGGCGACGGGCGTTTCGCTTTTCATGAACAGCGCGTTAAACGCGGCGAAAAATCGTATTATTGGCGCGTCTGATGAAAGCGTCGTGATAGACGGCGCGGGGATTCAAATCAGCGGCGGCAAAAATAATTCCGACACATCCGGCTGTGAAATGCGAATCGTGCGGGATATGATCGCGCTGACGGATGATAACTGGGAGACGGCGAAAATGGCGATGGGGCTTTTCGCCACCCCGGACGGCGGGACATATTTCGGCGTAAACGCGGATGTGATAGCCGGGAAGTTATTAATTGGCAATCATATGATTCTGGAAAATCCGCAGACGGACGGACTTGGAAATCAGACAGGCGTCATGCAGTTCAAAGTTGACGCGAGCGGCGCGTGGATGAACAACGGCGTTTTTATTCTTCAAAACGATTTCGGCGGAAAAATCATACTTCATCCGGCTTACGGAATCGTCGCCGGGAATGAGAATTTATATACAGTAAACGGCGCGAATATTACGCCGGGTTTTATAACGGAATTTGGCGCGCTGGATTTGGACAGCGATGATATGCCGAGAAACGCCAATTTTTTTCTGGATATTCGCAACGGGAACGCGTATTTTCGCGGGACGGTTCACGCCAACGCCGGAAATATCGGCGGCTTTATAATTGAGGGCGAACAGCTTTCAGCCGGAAGCGGGAATAATTTCGGGGCGTTAAACGGGAGCGCCGATTCTCCATATTTTATCTGGTCAGGCGGGTCAAATCCCGCGAACGCTCCGTTTTGGGTCAAGAAAAACGGGGATTTGTACGCCCGGAACGGGACTTTCAGCGGCGTATTAAACGGACGTTTAAACGGCGGCGGAATTGTTTTAGACGGAACTTTGTCTGGTCGGGATAGTAATTCGGGAGAGAACGCGCGCGGCGTTATTGACGCGGACAGTATAGAATTGAAAAGCGGATACGGGCGGTTATGCTGCGCGAGAGGCATGGACGCCGGGGGAAATACGACGTATGGGGCGAAAATAGAGGGTTCTGACCCGGATTTTTATGTTATCGCCACTAACGCCGGAGTTCGTCTCCAAGTCCCGGAGGACAACCCGGAAGAGGGCGACGCGTCGGGGAAATATCTCACCGTGACGCCGCGAGGCGTTTTCACAAAAGAGGATATAATTACCGGGTCAGACAGTAGAATCAAAAAAGATATTTCATATGATATGTCAAAATATGAAAATTTCTTTTTAAATTTAAAGCCTGTTTATTACCGTATGCGTTCCGGCGATTCCAATAGATTCCACACGGGTTTTATCGCGCAGGACGTGGAAGAGGCGTTGAAGATTTCCGGTCTTGACAGCGCGGATTTCGCGGGTTTTGTACGGACGAGCGGAAACGGCGACACGCCCG
>CAJOFP010000081.1 GCA_905233795.1 uncultured Oscillibacter sp.
CGGTTCGCGCAGATTTCCCCGGCGGTATTATTTCAATTAAATTCTCTGGTGCGGGACGGGGCGAAAATCTGTCTGATTTCGCGTCACGCGCCGGCGTTTTTCACGGCGCAGTTACACGCGCTTGTCTTACACGTTCCCATGATTGTCATGGACGGCGCGGCATTATATGATCCGAATGAGAATCGCTATTTATATACGGAAAAAATCCGGGAATCGGACGCTGAAAGATTGATAAAGCGTCTGAATGATTTAAATTTAAGCTATTTTATTTATACGGTCCACCGGAAAAAAACCTGTATTTTTCATCGCGGGATATTGCGCGAAAACGAGCGGGAAGTTTTGAATCAGTTGCGGCGCAGTCCATATAGAGACTATTTAAACGAGGATATATACGCCCCGGATGAGATTATATATATAAAAATTATTGATCAGGATTTCGCAATCAACCGGCTGAAAAAGCGGCTGTATACGTTTATCCAAGGCGGCGGCCTGCGTTCGTCCGTACAGGTTCAAACAGGCGTTCCCGGCGTCAGCGGGTTATATATTTACTCGAAAAAGGCGACGATTCAAAACGCGGAAGAGCGTGTGACGCGGCTTTTGCGTATGGAAAATCCGGCTGTGATTCCCGAAGAGATTTTCCCGTCCGCCGGGTATCGTTCGGAACACGACGCGATTCATTTATTAACGCGTCTGCGCGACCGTTACGCGCCGATTTTCGCGCCGAATATCCGACGGACAGGAAAATAAAATTTATATATATTTATTTTATGATTCTGAAACGGTAATAATAACGCGCTGATAATGTTTCAGCGTGTGTTCGCCGTCGTCCTGTACTTCCACAATCATATGAATAGTGTTTCCGGCTTGGGCGTCCTCCGGGACGGTGAAAGACATTTCCGCCTGATCCGCGCCGTTGATTGAAATTGTGTCCGTCGGTTCGCCGTCGGACAAATCCCGCGTCAAATCCAGTAATAAACCGGCGGAATCGTCGGGTATAATTTCGTTTTGAAATTCCGTATCCTGATAAGTGTCGGCCTCGAAATAACGCCACCAGCGGTAAGATAAAAGATCGCCGTCCTGATCTTCGCCCACGGCTGTTAATATAATATTTTCACCGGGCGCGGCGGTTATATCAATGCCCTGCGTGACGCTGACGGTCGGCGCGTGATTGACTTGGGAATCATCGTCCGTCAGACACCAGTCCACGCGGGCCGCGAAATCGTTTTGAATATCCGTAAACCAGCGCGAGAGCGTATATTGGGCTTCATAGCGTTGGGAATAGGGATTATAATCCACGACGGTATTTTTATATAATTTTTCGCCGTCCTGTCCGAAGCGTCCGCCCCAGCCGCCGTATGACGGATTTTCCATACTTCTCAGCCCGGTATCTAATAAATAGAAAAACGACGGGGAATCGCCCTCGGATATAAAATCATATTGATTATAATTGGGATTGCTTTTTAAATAATCATCTGTGCCGCGCTGTTCGTCGTACAATTCGCCTTCTATTATTTTACCGTCGCCCATAAGCGCGTAATAATCCATTAAAGGTCCTTTTTCATCTACAAGATTTGGGAAGCACCAGTCCGCTTTCAGCGTATTATTCAACTCGTCCGAGTGGAACTGCCACGCATACGCGAAGTGCCAGAAATTCGATCTGTCGTTGATAATATATAAATCCGGCCAGTTCTGCGCGATATAATCGCCGTAACTCTCATCCTGATCTAAAATAATATATATCACAAGTTTTTGATTGATTTTATCCTGAATCTCCCGCCATTGATCCGTGTCTTTATATTCTTCTTCGATAGATTTTAACGCCCGCGCCGTGGTATTCGTACCGCCCCACGTCTGGACGTATAAAGTCCGGGGATCGTCGTCTAAAAATAATTCTTTTAAAAACATTCCCGATACGCGTCACGGATTTTAAATATTCCGGCTCCGGGTATTCCGGATCATGCGATTTTAAATTATCATAAACTTTTTCATACGCGTCCAGAAAATCATAAATCCATTGCGTACCGGTCCACCGGAACGGCTCAACGCCGTTTTCCTCATCCCCGGCGTAGTGATACATGGAACTTGTCAGCACGATTCCGGCAATATCCATGTCATTGGCGTATAACAAAGCGCGAATGACGGAATCCCGGTCATCGACTTCGCCGTCCGTGGTAATCACAGTCCGGGCCTTTTCCTGTTTTGTGGACGTGACAATCTCACTGGCGTCCGGTTCTTCCGGCGTCTCCCCGGATTCGCTTTCCGCCGCGTCAACGGGATTCGCGTCCTCCGTTATCCGGTCATTTTCCGACGCGTTATCCGGCGGCGTTCCCGCGGATTGACAGCCCGCCAACAGCGAGACAAGCAATGCCGCCGTCAGGATATACGCAAGCGTCTTTTTCATCATCTTCATTCCTCCCGCGAATTAAATTATAATATATTATATAATATATTATAATCAATATAATAACAGACATAATATATATCTGTCAATCTTTTCCGCTGAAATACATTCGCCTCATGGAAACGCGGCTTGTAAATTCCGCGCCATTATGTTATTATAATAAATTATTATAATAAAATCGTAAATTGCGCCGGGCGGATGAAAATATAATAAATTATAATAAAAAGAAAGAAGATGATGAAATGGCAAAGACAGAAAATCGCAAGGATAAAATAAAAATGAAAATACCTGTATTTTCGCTTGCGCCGGAAATATTAAAATACCAGATTGTTACAAAAATAGCGTTGGCGGTGTTACTTGCGACGGTTCGTCAAATCGCGCTTGCGCTGTTGCATTCCACGGGACGCGTCGCCCTCAGCAGCGGGGATTATAAATTTTTATTTACCACTTGGCAGGGTCCGTTGATTATTATTTTATTTCTCACGGTTTCGTTTTTTTATGTCTGCATTGATTTAAACGTCAAAATTTTATACAGCGGAAACGCGCTGGAGGGCGTATCGGAACCCGTATGGCATACGATTCAACGCGCAATGAAAGCGCTCCCGAAATTTTTTAATATACACGGTCTTGGCGTCGTTTTATATATTATATTAATTTCGCCCATTGTAAGCATGGGATTGAATGTTTCGCTGACGAAAAATTTAAAAATTCCGAATTTTATCACATCCGTGATTGATGCGACGCCGCTTTATCACGCGATTTATATTGTCCTGATTTTCATTTTCACGGCGATTGGAATCTTTCATATATTTGTCCTGCATGGCGTTCTCTTGGATGAACTTTCCATCCGCCAGTCCCGCAAACAGTCCTCATTTTTAATTAGAAAGCGCTGGAAAAATTTCATGTGGGAGAATATAAAATATTTTTTAAAAATGGCGGCGCTGGCCGTTTTAGGCGTTACGCTCTTTCTCGTACTGCCGCTGACGGTTCTGGAAAGCCTGTCATTGGAAATATTTACAAAGCGTTTTCTGACAATCCTGATTTTTCTGTCAGGCGTTTCGGCCTCCGGTTTTATTTCTCTGTTTATCACGCCGCTTTATGTTTTACGGGTTACGCGCCTCTATCGCGTTTATCTGGAAGGCCGTCCCGTTTCCGTTCCGGCGCGGCGCGTCCGGAAAAAATATTTGCTTTTCTTGGGGATTTGCGCGATCTGGATTCCCTCTTGTGTCGCCCTGTCCTCGCTGAGCGCGCAAAATTTTGATATTTTATTTCCGGCGGAGATTACAACGCGTATTATCGCGCACCGGGCGGGCGGCAATGAGGGGACGGAAAACACGGTATCGGGATTAAACGCGGCTGTCGATCTCGGCGCGTTCGGCTCTGAAATCGACATACAGCGGACATCCGACGGCTATTACATCGTCAATCATGATTCGACGTTTTCGCGGACAACCGGGAAAAAACGCGCTCCGTCAAATATGACTTTGTCAGAGATTAAAAAATTACGCGTACAGAACAGCGATGATCCGGTCGCCACGCTGGAAGAAATGCTGGAAGCGTCCAAAGATCGTATTGTTTTATTTATAGAACTGAAAGGCGCGACCGCTGATCGCCAAATGTGTGACGACGCAGTGAAAATCATTCGGGATATGGACATGACGGAACAAGCCGTTTTGATTTCTTTAAAATATGATTTAATTGATTATATCGAAAGCGTTTATCCTGAAATCCAAACCGGCTATCTGACGTTTTTATCTTATGGCGACACTATGCGGCTTTCCTGCGATTATCTGGGACTGGAAGAGGAATCCGCGACGGGCTCCGCGATCAACGCCGTTCATAATCAGGGCAAAAAAGTCATGGTCTGGACCCCGAATACGACTTCCGCGCAAGAACATTTTCTTATATCAGCGGCGGACGCGATTATTACGGATAATATCAGACAGGCGAATGAACGGATAGAAACTCTGGAAAAAAGAAATGATCTGGAACGGATTCTGTCCAAATTTTTTAAATAAATATAACGCGTCTTTATTTTATTATATTTATTTATATTATTTATATTATATAAATAATGACAGAAACCGCGTGCCCCGCGCCTGTTCCGCGAGCCAGAAGAATCCCGCGTTTTTCGCCGCCCAGCCAACGGCCCAGAATATCAGCGCGCACTCGATCAGACCAAGCGCGGCGCCGCCCAGACGATCCGCCTGTTTAATCAAAGGCAGTTTCGTCGCAAGCTGGAAAGTATTTTTAATAATCGTCAACGCCACGATGAAGCCGACCCAAAGCAAAGCCGTCACAATCAGGCGCACATAACCCAATATACGAAGCTGAATCCCCCGTGTGATAATACGCCGCGCCGCGCTGACCGTATCGTTGACGGCGTCTCCCACCGCGCCGCCGGACGCCGCGTCCAGCGCGCTGTCAATGGCGTCTCCCACAACGCCGTCCCGCGCCGCGTCCAACGCCCGATTCGCCGCCGCGCCGACGGAATCCGAATACTGTCCCGCGATTTCCCCCGCGTTTCGGACGGCCTGTCCGGCCTCGCTTTCATCCAGAGACGCAAGCGCGTTGTTGACCGCTTCGCCCAATCCGTTGTCCGCCGCGTCGGTGAACGCGTCCGTAATCGCCGCGCCCAAAACGCCGGATTGTTCCGCGTTATCCAGCTTGTCCAACAGTTCTTTCGGAGCGAGGCCGTTTAATTGTCTCACCGCTTCCAAAGAAATCTCCGTAAGATCCAAGCCGCCGCTTTCATAAGACCCGACCAGCGCGTCCACGACTTTCGGATAAATCAATTCCGTTACAGGGCCGCTCAGAGACGCGCCAATCGTCAACGCGGCCAAACCGGACAGCGCGATCACCAGAAACGGCGCCGCCATTTTATATAATCCGCGCATAAGCCCGTTGCAGGCGAAAGCCAGAAAGACAACCGCCGCCGCCAAATCCATCACAAACGAAACATCCGTCATTTTTTCAGCCAATCCGTCCATGAATATATCCCCCATTGAAAAATTTTATTTCACACGTTTTCCCGTTTCACAGCCTCTTTTATCTCTTCCGTCGGCTCTTCCGTCTTGTTCTCCTCTTTTATCTCTTCCGTCGGCTCTTCCGTCTTGTTCTTTTTTTTCTTTTCTTTTTTCTCTTTCCGTTTCTCCGCCTTTACGGGTTTTACCGTCTTTATCGGCTTTATACTGTCCGGCAGACGCCGTTCAAACGCCCGTGTGGCGCGCCAGAGCGAAATCCAGCTTGTAAGCCACCGACCCGTCCACGCCGTCAGCGTGGGGACGCCGTTCTCGTCATAATCAAACGTCAACACGGCGGGACGCGTCAGGATATAGCGAATCAGACAGGCCGCCGCGTCCGGCTGTTCGTCCAGCGCGAGCCCCCGTCCAATATCCGCCATCGCGTTTTTCGCCGCCGCCATCACACGCGATTTTGTCTCGTTCGTTTCGTATATCCGCACGCGGCGGCTTACGCCAAAAAACCGCGCGGAAAACGCGCCGTCCGCGATACCTACGGGAATCCGAAATTCCCCATCCGCCGGAACAGGTCTCAAACGCCCATCCGGGCCGCGTTCCACATCTCCCAACAGTACGCGGCGGACTTCCGCCTTTTTTACATCTTTCATCATAATTCCTCCATATCCGGTTTCGCTCGATATTCATATTATATCTTAATCGCATGACGGATATTATATCATATGCGACATAGTCCGCGCCAATTATATTTCTTTCGCGTTTTGGTTTCTTTCGACTATTATATATTTATATTATATCAAAATATAAATCATAAATTTTTTATTTGAGTTTTGATTTTATCATGATATAATCATATAATAAAATCTATAAAAAATTTCCGCCGTAATATGGACGATAAATTGAATAAAATAAAATAAAATTATATTCGCGTGAGCGTCCATGATAATCTATAAGAATGTATGAGGATGAAAATAAAAATTGAAAAAAGAAAGGTGACGCGGAAATGAAAGCTGTCAAAGAAAAAGGCGGACGGTTGGCGTATACTTTTCGGGTAATTATCATCACGTTGATTATATTTATCATTTCATTGGTCGCGTTTTATTTATTTGTCTGGACGCCTTATCAAAACCGATCTAAAATTGAGGCGAAATTATTTGGCGAACGATTGGAATATGTACAGGATTTAGTGACGGTGCAATATTGTTATTTCGACGCCTATGTCAACAAAGATAATTTGCGATTATTCGGCGTGAATCTCCCGCTGACACAAAAACGCTTGATTATTACTTATGAAGGCGTGATTAAATTCGGCGTGGATTTGCGGCAGGTGGAAAGAATCGCGGATCATGAGGCGAAAACTTTTACCGTAATCATTCCGCCGGCGAAAAAAATGGGGCATGAAA
>CAJOFP010000082.1:0-1080 GCA_905233795.1 uncultured Oscillibacter sp.
TATATTTTTATCGCAATATAAATTCTCAATTTTATCTAAATTATTATTATTTAAATTATTAAAATTATTTAAATTATTTAAATTATAAAATCCGGGAATTTTGATTCTATGCTTGCCGATAATCAGCGAATAAAGATTCTCACGCCGTCCGGTCGCCTGTTTTTTTAAAATATTTAAATCCATTTTCGTCTGTAATTTATACCATGTACGCGCTAAAATCGACCCGTCCCCCGCCATGATTCGCGTCGCGCCCGTCGTCTCTAAATCTTCCGCGCCGGATATTAATATCTCTCCCGCCGTTACCGACATTCCCGGTCTGACTTCCGGCACGCCGTCCAGCGCGTGAATCTCTAAGATTAAACCGTCCCGCCGCGCCCGCATATCCGACGGCGTCTCCCGATCCCATATCTCCGGCGGCTTTACCCGTTCCACTACCCGGACATTCGCCCGACATCCCGATACGTTGACCGCGATCCATTCCAGTTCCGGTACGTCCAATAATACATGATTTCGTATATCCTCACTGTCTAACGCTAATCCGAACGTCCCGATTGTTATATTTTGCTTTTCTAACGCCCTTAATATCTTTTCCGCCGCTACCGTCTCATTGCCAATAATTTTAAAATCCCATATAAAAAACGATCCCAGAAATAACGCCGTTATCGCAATCACAAGCGAAATAAACAGCGCGTGACGCCGATGAATCCGGGCGAGGAAATACGGCGCCCCCTCAGGATTTTCCATATTTAAATCACGCAAATCAAAATTCTCTAAATCCATATTAAAATTATTATTTTTATAATTTTTATTATTTATATTATTTTTCTCTATCTTTTCCCGTTCCAGAATCAAATTTAATTTTTTCCAGTCCCGACGACTGATCCGACAGGTAAACGCGCCGTTATCCAGCCATCGGGCGTCCCAGAAATATATATTTTCCTCCGCGCATAAATTCAAAATCTTTTCGGGATGTTGATTATCAATTCTGATCCGTACCGATCCCCGCGCCCCGTTCCATATCCCATTTAACATATTATTATTTTCTCCTCAATTCAATACCCTCTAAATCCCAATGTTATT
>CAJOFP010000082.1:1112-7522 GCA_905233795.1 uncultured Oscillibacter sp.
TCTTACGCCGCGCCCGTTACCCATTCCACAGACAAAATCGTCCCGCCGACGCGTAATTCCTCGCCGGTCATCGCCAAAAGCGTTAAATTCATACCGCCGATACGCAAAACCCCTATAGGCGTGTTCGCGTCGATACGCTCCTGACTGTATGACAAAATCCCCGTATGCCGTTCCAGATAAAGCTGACGCGTTCCGATTAATTCCAGTCTCGGCAATCCCGCGATTACATCCGCCGGCAAATCAAACATTTCCGCCGCCGCGTATAATACGCCGCCCTGCTTTTTATTCATGCAAGATTTTCCCCCGTTTTTGATTCGCGCTTATATTTAATATTATATTAAATATATATGAACGCTCTTGATAAAATAGAAATATAGACTTTTGAAAAAATCCGTGTTATATTAATTTAAATATAAAATATATTATTAAAATCTAAAAAAGGACGTAATCGCGCATGAGTATAAATAATAAAAATCAGAAATTTCGTATTGAATCTGATTCTATGGGGGAAATGAAAGTCCCGGCGGATTGTTACTGGGGCGCGCAGACGCAAAGAAGCGTTGAAAATTTTCCGATTGGCGTCGGCATTGAGACCATGCCGCGGGAAATTATCACGGCGTTCGGGATTTTAAAACGCGCCGCCGCCAAAGCGAATTTTATTTTAAATCCTGAGCGTATGACAAAAGAAAAATTAGACGCGATAGAAATCGCGGCGCGGGAAGTCGCCGACGGGGATTTAATCAATCATTTTCCGTTGGTCGTCTGGCAGACCGGATCGGGAACGCAATCAAACATGAACGTAAATGAAGTAATCGCCAACCGCGCCAATGAAATCGCCGGGAAAAAAATATGCCATCCCAATGATGATATTAACATGAGCCAATCTTCCAATGACACGTTCCCGGCGGCCATGCGTATCGCGGCGGTTTTGATTATAATTAATAAATTAATCCCGGCGGCGCGGGATTTAATAGCAAATCTCAAAAAATTGGAGCTTGACAATCAGGGCGTGATTAAATGCGGCAGAACGCATTTGCAGGACGCCGTTCCCATCGCGTTTTCACAGGAAATCAGCGGCTGGAGAAGTTCTATTGAACATGATATAGATTTTTTAAATCTCGCTTTGAATCCGTTGCGCGAACTCGCCCTTGGCGGTACGGCGGTCGGTACGGGTTTAAACGCCCCTGTCGGATTTGACAAAGCCGTATCACAGGAGATTTCTAATTTGACGAATCAGACATTTATCGCCGCCGAAAATAAATTCCACGCCCTGACTTCTCTTGACGATTTAGTATTCGCACACGGCGCGATTAAATCTTTAGCTACAGATTTAATGAAAATCGCCAATGATATACGCTGGCTGGCAAGCGGTCCGCGCTGTGGACTGGGTGAGATATTTATCCCCGCCAATGAGCCGGGCAGTTCTATCATGCCGGGGAAAGTCAATCCCACGCAATGCGAACAAGTGACCATGATCGCCGCGCAAATCATGGGCAATGACGCGACAATTAGCTTTGCGGCGTCGCAGGGTAATTTCGAGTTAAATATTTTTCTGCCCGTGACGGCTTATAATTTTTTACAGTCCGCGAGATTATTATCCGAATCCATCACGGCTTTTACAAAAAATTGCGTATCGGGTATCAAAGCCAATCGGGAGAAAATGCGGGAGAATTTAAATCAATCGTTAATGCTTGTAACGGCTTTAAATCCCTATATCGGCTATACGAACGCCGCCCAAGTCGCTAAATTGGCCTATCAGGAAAATTTAACGCTGAAACAGGCCTGTATAAAACTAAATTTTTTATCCCCTGAGGAATTTGACCGCGTTTTCCACCCCGAAAACATGATATAATATTATTCAATTTCCCACGCATACGCCGCATATGCCGCAGTATACGCCGCATATGCGGCTTGTTTTCCGCCTGAAAATCAATATAATATAAAATCACGGAGACGAATAGAGAAAGCCCGACGCGGAGTAAACAACGCGCCGGACTTTCTCTATTTTTATCAAGTCTCATGAAAATCTTATGCGATTTTAACGGACAAGAAAAATCAAAGGGGGGAAAAATCATGGATGAAAATCAGGAAAATCAGGAAAGTCACGAAAATCATGAAATCAGCGTCAAACAGGAATTGTTAAATTTATTAAGACAGACCGACGCCACACGTCAAATGGCGGAAGCGTTAGTCCGGGAGGCGACAGGCGGCGGACGCTCTACCAGCGTAATTAAAGCCTTGGAAGAAGTCCGGGAGATTATCGGCGCCGCGTTCGACGATACGCCCGGCGAAAAAACGCAAATCCCGTGGAATCAACTGTCAGACGAGGAATTATTAAACATGATAGGCCCGGACGGTGAGCGATTTGAATTTTATCCGGCGTGAGATAATCTTGCGTGAACTCGCAAAACGTGAGATGGCGCGGCGATATTATCAAAATTATTTAAAATTCGTACACGGCGCCGCGTGGATTCCCACAAGATTTTCTGATTATCTGGCGCGGGAAATTCAGAATTTTTTAGAATCAAAAACCAATCACGCCTTTGATATTTTAATCCTCGAAACCCCGCCCCAACACGGCAAATCGTGGACGGTAACGGAATCGTTACCCGCTTGGTATCTGGGCAAAAATCCCGACAAACGCGTGATTTTGATTTCTTACAACGAGGAATCCGCCGAACGATTTTCACGCCGCAATCGTGAAAAGACAAGTCTATTCGGCGATATTTTATTTCATATCAAATTAGGCGCTTTGAATCGGGCGACGGAATTTGAAATCGCCGAACATCGCGGCAGATTGATTTCACGCGGCGTCATGTCGGGCGTGACCGGACACCCGGCGGATCTCATGATTATCGACGATCCGATTAAAAACCGCGAAGAGGCGGACAGTCCGGTATACCGCAATAAGCTCTGGGCGGAGTGGCAGAATACTTTAAAATCAAGATTGTCAGCCAACGCGAAAATTATATTAATTCTTACGCCGTGGCATGAGGATGATTTAGCGGCGAGAATTTTAAAACTGGAAAATCAGGACGCGATCAAATTAATACGCTTACCCGTTGAGGCTGAAAATCCGAAAATTACGGGCGTACCGGACCCGTTAGGACGCGAACCCGGCGAACCGTTATGTCCGGAACTGGGCAAGAATTTAAACTGGTTAAAACAATTTAAAGCCGCGTATATCAACGATCCGCAAGGCGGCTCAAGAGCTTGGCGGGCGTTATATCTATGCTCTCCCCGCGCCGAGACCGGAAATATTATCAAGCGCGACTGGTGGAAATATTATCAAACGCCGCCGATTTGTCCCGTACAGATTATCAGCGTAGACGCCGCTTTCAAATCTTCCGAAACAAATGATTTCGTCGCCATTACCGTATGGGGCAAATCCGGCGAAAATTATTATTTATTAGATTGCCTGAATCAGCATTTTAATTTTATCCAGACGCTTGACGCGATACGCGATACGCGGGAAAAATACCCCGACGCCCGCGCCGTCCTAATCGAGGACAAAGCGAACGGCCCCGCCATTATCGACGTTTTAAGCCATGAAATATTCTGCATACCGGTCAACCCGGACGGCGGCAAAGAGTCGCGTTTATACGCCGCGTCGCCCGCTATCGAATCCGGACACGTTTTTTTACCGCAATCCGCGCCGTGGCTGGAAAATTATCTTGATCAATTCACGTCATTTCCCGCCGCCGCGCATGATGACATGGTCGATTCAAGTACCCAAGCCCTGCGCTATTTATTCCCTGTCCGCGCCGATCCCGATTCTCAAAATTATTCTAATCAAAATCAAAATATTAATTACCAGAATCACGATTTTTTCACCGGCGAAGATATTTATAATATTTATTAATATTTATTAAATTTTATAAAATATTAATATATTAATATATAAAATCAGGAGGTTGATTTTTTTATCATGTCTGAAATTTATCTAAATTTAATCGGCATGGCGGCGGCGATTTTGATTTTTACAGCCGGCATTTACATGGGCCGCAAGTTCGACAATATTTTAAATAATACGCCCAATCCCCGCGATTGCAATCCCGCGCCGCCTTTGTCTGACGCTGAACGGCGTAAAATCCGTGAGGAACAAGAAGCCTTTCAAATCCTGCAAAATTATTCCGTCAGCGACGCCTACGGCCTCAACGCCGATTTTCATTTAACTTATCATCCCGAAAATAATCATCCCGACGCCGATTTCCCGTCCGCGCCGGATTTTTATTCTAATCCCGTCAATCCCGCGCCGGATTTCAACTTCAATTCCAATCACACGAATCCCGCGCCGGATTTTCAAAATCAAAAAAATCAAAACCCGGATTTTAATCCGGCGCAAAACCCGGATTTCAATCCGCAAGAAAAGGACGTGAATCAAATTGCTTGAAAATAATCAAACGCTCGCGTGGAAATTGTACGAACAGGGACGCGATTATAACAACCGCCTGACCCCCAATCAGTACAATCTTGTCGAGACAAATACCGAATTTTTCGCGGGCAATCAATGGCTTCATCTGCCCGACACCCCCGCTATGCGCGGACTGCCTAAGCCGATTTTTAATATTCTGAAACGCATTACCGGTTTATTTGTCGCCTCGCTGACCAGTTCCGGCGTCACGCTCCATATAGAGCCGCTGGATTTTACGCCCGATTTTAATTTTAACTCAAATTCTAAATCTAATTCTAATTCTATCCAAGACGCCGCCGAAATCGCCAACGCCGAAATCGCCAATTTACTTGAAAAATTTAAAATGGAATACCGTATCCGCGACGCCTTATTCGACGCCGCCCAGACCGGCGATTATTGCGCCCATTTCTATTTCGATCCCGACGCCGCTCCCTATGGCGGCGCGTTTCAGAATCGGCGCGGCGAAATCAAAATGGAATTGATCGACGGCATCAATGTCATGTTCGGCAATCCGAATCATAATCAAGTCGAGGATCAGCCGTATATTTTAATTATTGGCCGCGATACTGTCGAACACTTGCGCGAAGAGGCTTTCTATTGGTCCCGTGATATTTCCGGCGATAATCTCGGCGATATTTTATCCCATGAAAATCCCGGTGATTTTTCAGAAAATATGCTCCGGCCCGATCAGGAAACCCAAGATTTTCCCATATCCGGCGGACAAATCGAATTGCGGGGCGACGAATCCGGCAAAGCGCTTTATATTTTGCTTTATACGAAAAATAATTATATTATTACGGACCCCGACGGACAGACAAGAAAAAAATCCGAAATTCACGTCACAAAAGCCACACGCGACGCGATTATATACGAAAATATCAATACGGGCTTGTCAAGATACCCTATCGCGTGGGGCAACTGGGAAAAACAAAAATATCAATATCACGGGCGCGCTTTTATTACCGGCATGATTCCCAATCAGATTTTTATCAATACCATGTTCGCCACGGCTATGCGGCATTTACAATTAGCCGCCTTTCCCCGGACTGTTTTTAACGCCGATTTAATATCCGCGTGGACAAACGAAGTCGGACAGGCGATCGCCGTCCGGGGACTGCGGCCCGGTCAGGATATTTCTTCCGTCGCCCATACGCTTCCCGCCGCTGAGATGTCCGCGCAAATCTTTCAATTAATCGACAAAACCATGTTATATACGCGTGAATGCTTAGGCGCGACGGATGTCCAACTTGGCAGCGCGAAACCCGATAACACGTCCGCGCTTATGATTTTACAGACCAACGCCGAAATACCGCTGGAAAATATACGCGCCGGTTTATACGAATGGCTGGAAGATATAGGCGCGATTCTATTAGACATGATGGGAACGTATTATGGCCGCCGTCCCGTTACAATCCCGCTTCAAAAAAATAATAATATTCATTCCGCGCCCGAAAATATATCTATATCTAACAATCAAAATCAAAAAATCAAGAAAATCACAATCGACTTTGACTTCTCGATTTTTAAAAATCTCTGGTTCAATCTCCGAACCGATATAGGCGCGTCAAACCGCTTTGACGAAATCGCCCTGACCCAGACGCTGGACAATCTGCGTCGGGACGGGGTTTTAAATTCCATTCAATATCTCGAACGCCTCCCGGATCGCTTTCTGCCGCGTAAAGACGAATTAATCGCCGAACTGCGGCGGAATTTATTATCTAATTCCCATCCAGATTCTCACGGCGATTCCAATCAAGCCGCGAATCCCGACGGCGATTCCGAAAAGGCAAATAAAATCCGCGAATTTCAAGTCACATCGGCTTGATTCGACATACTTTCCCACCACGAAAGGAGTATAAAACCATCATGAATCAAAATCAAAATCAATCGCAAAATCCAAATCAACCCGCGCAAGTCTTGAATCAAAATCAAGACGCGCAATTCCTGAACCCGTGGATCGCGGAAGATCCCATTCTGCCCGATGATTGGAATAACG
>CAJOFP010000082.1:7607-12738 GCA_905233795.1 uncultured Oscillibacter sp.
GACAAGCAGAATCAGGCGAATTTCAATCAAAATCAAGATTTAAATCAAAATCAAGAACAAAAACGCGTTTATCACTTGAAAGTCAATCACCAAGAACGCGATGTCGAACTCTCCGACGCCGAAGTGATAGCGAGATTACAAAAATCTTACGCGTTCGACGAGTGGAAACAGCCCGCCGATTTAAATTCGCAAATCGCCCAGACCAAAAAATTATTCCCGGATTTGAACGAAATCCCGGCGGAAGTCGCGGAATCCGTCGCCAACGGAAGCCCGTTTTTAAACGCCTATACCGCGTATCGCATACGCGAAAGCGAACGCCGTAACACGCAAATCAGTCTGGAAAACGCGATTTTACGTCAGAATCAGGACGCCATGCGCCGCGCTCCCGTCCGAAGCGTTACCGCCGGCGGAAGCGTACAGACCCCGCCCGTATCCGATTTTGAACGCGGTTTTGAACGCGGCTTCGATTCCGAACTCTGGTGAAAAATTAAAAAAATATAAATAAATATAAATAAATAGAAAGGCAGTGTGATTTTTATATGTCCGTTAATTTGGCGAGCCGCTATTCCGGCAAAGTCAACGAGCGTTTTTTCCGGGAATCGCAGGCCGTATTGGCTTTGAATAACGATTATAAATTCTCCGGCGTCTCGACCGTTTATGTCTATACGATCCCGACTGTCGCCCTCCGGAATTATACCCGGAGCGGGCTTCAGCGTTACGGTACACCCGCCGACTTGCAAAATAATATTCAGGAATTGACTGTCACGCGTGACCGCGCTTTCAGTTTCGTGATTGACCGCGGCGACAAAAATCAAACGCAAATGACAATGGACGCCGGAAAAGCGTTGGCGCGTGAAATTCGTGAAGTCGTCGTCCCGGAATATGACAGTTATATTTTTGACAAACTGGCGCGGGCCGCTATCGCCAAAAGCCATACGGCGACAACCGCCGTCACGAAAAGCAACGCTTACGAACTCTTTCTTGACGCGCAGGAATCCCTCGGCAATTCCAACGTCCCGGATCAGGGCCGCGTCTGTTTCTGTTCTTACAAGTTCGCCAATTTATTAAAACAAGACCCGGCTTTTATGCGTTACGGCGACACTTCTCAAAATATGCTGCGCAAAGGCGTCATCGGCGAAGTGGACGGCTGTCATATCGTAAAAGTCCCGGCGACGCGTCTGCCGTCGGGCTGTTCGTTTATCTTAGCCCACCCGGAAGCCGCCACCGCGCCCAAACAATTAGAAGATTATAAAATCCACGACAATCCGCCCGGCATTTCGGGATGGCTTGTCGAAGGCCGCATTTTATACGACTGCTTTGTCCTGAACGGCAAATCCGACGGCGTCTGGTATCACGGCCCCGCCTTCTCTTAATTTCCCCGTTCGCGTATAAAAATTAAAATTTTTAAAATCACGCGAAAGGGGGATTATTTATGCAATACGGCGATATAAAACGCGTCGTGCTGGAACTGTTAGACCAATACAGCATCGCGGGAAGCGAAATTTCCCCCGCGTATAACCACCAGTCCGACGACGTTCACCGCATTCCCAATTTAATCAATCAGGCGTTGACCGATATTCGCACCGGCGTTTTGCCGGAACGCGCCGTCTATCAGCTGGACGACCCGGAAAGCAATCAAGAAATCAATCAAGATATTTATCAAACCAATTCCGGCGACGCCAATCAAGCCAATCAAAACGCGAACGGCGAAAATCAAGAAAATCCGGGCGTTTCCAATCATTCCGGCGCGGTCTGGAATCTGCATACCCTGCCCGCCGATTTCTGGCGGCTCCGCAGCGGCGGCGTCCGCAAATTAAATGCACAAAACGCCCCTACGCCCGTCAATCAATATCAATTACTGGGCAAGAAAAGCATTCTGACCCCGCCGGGCCGCTATTTAATCGAATACGACCGCTATCCCGGACAGCTCCCCGCCGATCCCAACGATAATTATATGCTGGACGAGGACCCGGAAGTCATACAGGCGGCGTGTCTCTATGCCGCCGCCATGATCGCGGCGCGGGAGGACGATACTTTATACGCCGCTCTTTCCAACGCTTACGAGTCCCGGCTTGCCCGTATGATCCCGGCTGTGACCGCTGAAGTCCGTACCGTGCGGGACGCTTACTCATTCTGATACCCTGTCCCGCTTTTTTTATTCCTGAACCTCTCCCCTGTCCCCTCCCCTAAAAGGGGAGGGGAATGTAAAGGGGAAAATGCTACAAATTGCGTTCCCCCTCTCCTTTTTAGGAGAGGGGGACAGGGGGTGAGGTTCATATTTTAATATTTTAAACAGGAGGGATGATTTTATGACGGCGCGAATCAGCGCGACGAAATCAAGAAACAAATCCAATAAAATTATATCTATTAAATTCCCGCGTTTTGACGGCGGTTTAAATTTACAGGAATCTGAATTTCGTTTAGATGTCAACGAAAGCCCGGAGACAGTCAATCTCTGGTGGGAGGACGGATGTTTACAGTCCCGCCCCGGACAGGAATGGGCCGCCGCGCCGCTTGATTTAAATGGCAATGCCAATCTGGAAAACGCGAATTTAAACGGCGATTCAAACGGCGAGACGGATGACGAAGAAGAGACAGGCGGCGCGATACCGGAAACGCCGTCTGATTTAGTCGGTTACGCCGCGTATCAGGAGGATTTTCACCGCCGGATTTTTTTGCATATCGGCATGAAATTATATATCTTGGATTTTAACAGCGGCGTTGTAAATTCTGACGGTTTAGTATTTTTAAGCGAAAAATACGCCGGAGTTCCGCCCAATCCGGGGACTTTTTTCCGTTTCGGCGAGAATTTATATTATAAAAATCAGGGCGCGTTTCTCAAAATCGCTTATAACGCGACTACGGATGATTTTAATATCACGGACGCCGCCCAAGACGCTTATATTCCTACTGTCATGATTGATACAAATCCCGAAACGGGCATTGGCGATTCTTATCAACCGGCGAACAGAATCAGCGATTTGAAACGCGCTTTGTATCAGGCGGACGGCGTATCCGTCAGCGTGGTTCGATACGGCAACGGAACTTCCAGAATTTTTCCGCTGTTAAATCAAAATCAAGATAGCAATCAAGATAATAATCAAGATAATAATAATTATGACAGGACGGACGGATTACTGGACGCCGACGCCGTCAGCGAGATCGAAAGCGTTTATATTGACCGTTCACGGCTGGACGCCGCTTTTTATCAATTTAATAAATATTCGCGGGATATTATATTTCTCTCCCCGCCGCCTGAAAATTCTATGATTACAGTCGCCGTAAAATTACGCCGCGTTTCGTACCGCCTGCCGGTTTTAAATCCTGAAGATATAATTCAAATCCGCGTGGATAAAATTTTATTAAATTTCAATCAGGATTATATATTGGAAAACGGTCTTGTGAAATTTCAATCCCCGCCGCCGAAAGATGCCGTGATTGATATAATTTACCGTCAGGCGGACAGTCAAGCCCGTTCGGATTTCATGAACTGTCCCTATGCCGCCGTGTACGGCGCCGGAGAAAGCGTCTGTATCGCGGCGGGCGGAAGTCCCGACTGTCCCGGCGACGTGTTTTGGAGCGGCGATAATCTGAACGCCCCCGATCCGTCGTACTGGCCCGTTTCGCATGTCTTGAAATCCGTCAGCGACACGGATCGCGTAACGGGATTTGGCGAACAGTATGACCAGTTTTTAATTTTTCGCGCCCGAAGCGTCGGCAAGTTGGAAAATAATAAACGCGATATTTCCGGCATGAATTTTATTTATAAACCCGTTAATCATCATATCGGCTGTGATTTGCCCGGAAGTATCAAATTAATTCATAATAATTTGATATTTTGCAATACCAGCGGCGGCGTTTATCGAATCCGAAGCGCGAGCGCCGCCTATGAAAATAATATTGAATTAATTAGCAATAAAATCAACGGCGACGGCGTTTTAAACGGCGATAACCGTCCGGGGCTTTTATATGATTTGCAAGTAGCGGCCAGTCAGACCGTCCAAGCGAATCAAGCCGCCAATCAAGTTAATCAAGCGGCGTCCGCGTTCTATGACGGACAGCGTTATTGGCTCTGTATCAATCATCACGCGTGGGTATGGGATACGGCGTTGAGTGAAAATAAAAATAATAAAAATCAAAATATCTGGTTTTATTTCACGGGTTTCAATCCCGCCGCGTGGTTCCGGCATGACGGAAAATTTTATTATTTAAATACATCGGGCCGCGTCACGCGTCTGGGACGATATTTTCATGATTACGGGAATCCCATTCATAAAATTTATCAATTTCCGGTTCAGAATTTCGGAAGCTATGACAGATTAAAAAATATTTTGGATATTATAATCTCTATGCGCGCCGATACGACGGGAGAAATCGCAATTTATTATGAAACCGACTGGGAACGCCGTGAGGATTTAATTAAAATTCAAATTTCCGGCTGGGATCGCCTGTCCGAACGCGATTTATCAAACCGGGATTTAAGCCAATGCCGCCGCGTCCGGCACTTTTCCGTCAGACTGGAAAATAATAAAATCGGCGAAAATTTATCTATTTTATCCGCCGAAATTTTAGCGCGTCTCGCGGGACGGGATAAATAAAATAATAATAATTAAATTTAATAATAAAATCGGGGGGATAACATGAGTGAACAAATCCCAAGATTATATTATACAAGAAACTGGGAAGACCCGGCGGATTTTCATACTCATGAGAGCAGTGAAATCCAGAACCGGAAAGATATTCAGAGCTTATTCACAGAATTGCGCGTGTATAACAATGATATTTTACTGCCCGTTTTAGAAAAATTGCTTACCAACGGCGTAAATAATACAGGCGAATATAATTTGAATCTTGACCCGGATTTATATTTACAATTAAGCGGCGGAACCATGCGTGGGCCGTTGTTATTATATCGCAATCCCGGATTTGAAAACGAAGCCGCCACCCGCGCTTATGTCGATAACGCCGACAGTGAGATTTTAAACGCCGCCCAATCCGGTATAGAATCGCTTGAAAATAATATGCGAACCTGTCAGGAAAATATCACGGATTTGGACAGCCGCGCCGATGAGTTAGAAAACGCCGTCCGTAATATTGGATCGTCTGTTGAAAGCGTCGTCGCGGAGCAAAT
>CAJOFP010000083.1:0-6771 GCA_905233795.1 uncultured Oscillibacter sp.
TCTATTTCTTTGACATTTAATTTTTTTAATATCTCCCGGCTTTGATTAAATATTTTAATCAAGCCCTGTTTATGCGGCGATTCGTCATCGCCCTCCGTTTTAGACGCCCGTTCCAGATTGTCATACACGGCTAAAAATTCCCGTATCGTATCGGCTTTGGCGTCCTGATATAACGCGTCTTTTTCCCGCGCCGTCCGCTTGCGATAATTATCATACTCCGCCGCCAGACGCAAATATTGATCTTTCATGGTTTCTATTTGCTTTTGCGCCTCATCCAGTTCTTTCGCCGCCGCTTCCATTTTTTCAACCTGTTCGCGTGTGAAAGAAATTAATTCGCCGTCTTTTTGCGATTTTTCCGGCGCGTCACTCGATTCCGACGCGTTTTTCGTTTCTTTTCCGTCCATATTTTTATCGCCGTTATTTTTACCGCTTCCGTTTTCACTCGAATTTTCGCTTGCGTTTTTATTTGGCTCCTGAGATTCTAACGGCGTTTCGTTTTTATCCTGTTTATCCTGTTCCTGACGCGTTTTATTTTCTTCGTTTTCTTTCATTTCTTCCGGGGTCATGATTCCGATTTCTCCTCTCTTGGGGGTAAAGCGGGAGACCCGAACAGTCGGGACCATCCCTCTGCGAATCCATACGCGTGGGACCTACTACGCCGATCAATCCGCGCATATCTTCCCCAATGTCATAACTTGCCACAACCACACTGGTATTTTTTAACACGTCCGCCACGTTTTCAGGGCCGATTAAAATTCTAATCGCCCCGGATTCATCCGGCGCGGGCAGACTTTCTTTTTCGTCGGACAATACACCCATTAATTCATGCGCTTTTTCAGCGTCCTGAAACTCCGGGAATTTTAATAATTCCCGCGCTCCAGCTGTGACGATTCTGCGCTGTTGTTCTTCCAGCAAATCCCCGGCGTATGAAATAATCTGTGATAAAATCAAGAAAGCCGGGGGGGATATTTGATTTGTCAACGCCATCAGACGCCGATCCATTTCAACCGCCGACGCGCCCGTGAAATTCGCGTTTAATATATTCGCCAATATCAAAATCTCGTCCGGCTCCAACGGCAACGCGAAGCGAAATAATTGACTTTTCACGCGATGATTTGACAGCATAATCACGGCGATACAGCCGGACTCATCCACGGGCAGCAAATCAAAACGCCGCGCCGTCAACGGCGATTTCCCCGCCGCCGATACATAAGCCGGATAATTTAAATACGCCGCCGCCGCCTGTCCGGCTCTTGCGATAATTTTATCCAGTTCCCGAAGCCGGATTCTTAAAGCGTCCTGAATCTCTTGATTTTCCTGTTCCGACAGACGCCTTTGCTCCATCAGCTCGTCCACATAAAGCCGATAGCCTTGCGGGGTCGGGACGCGTCCGGCTGAAGTATGCGGCTGTTCAATACAGCCCATTTCCGTCAGATCCGCCAATTCATTCCTGATGGTCGCCGCGCTGATTCGTCCGTTCATATGCCGGGCGATCGTCCGCGATCCAACCGGCTCCGCCGTCTTGACATAATATTCCACGACGATTTTTAAAATCTGTTTTTTTCTTTCCGTCAGTTCCACCCTTCCGCCTCCCGCCGGGTTACGGCTTCCGGATATTTTTATTTATTTTTATTTTTTATTTAATATTATAATAAATTATAAATATAATTATTTATAATATTTATAATTATATTTATAATTTTGTTAGCGCTCGTTTCCCCTGAGCGCTAACAAGAGTGTAACACGCTCCCGCGCCGTTGTCAACGGGCGGAAAATAAACAAATTGTAAATTTATTTTTATTTTATTTTTATTTATTCAAACGCGTGACGGCGGCGTTATTAAATCCATCATAAGAAATCCGGTAAAGACCAACGCGCCGCCCAGATACAGCGGCGGCGATGAAAGCCAGACAGGGCCGTCCGCCAGCGCGCACAGGCATAAAATCACGCTCGCGCCCGCGTATATGATAAAATTCCGAACGCGTCCCGATCCGAAAGCGAGACCGGACAGACTGTAACAGGCCAGCGATAACGCCGTCAACGCCAATAATTCAATCGCGTAGCGTTCCATGACGGGATTGATCGAGTCCAGACGATAGGCCGCCACCAGACGCGTCACCATAGCGACCGGCGGAATTAATATCAATTCCCGGCGCATATTATTATTTATATTTTCCCGCTCCTGATTCGCGTTTTTATACGCGTTTTTACATGAAATCGCGGCGAAAATCAAAGCGATCCCGGCGAAAAACGTCAACGCGCCGGATATGGGCAATAACGTCCCCGCGCCCAGTCCAATCTCGTTTAATAACCGCATGGCGGAGCCGCCGGATGGGAAAATCCCCGCGCTTTCCATGAAATCCGTCACGCCCGCCAGCGCGATAAAACAGCCGCCCGCCGCGCTGATCATATACGCTGTCCGCGAATCAGCTGAATCAAACGGAAAAAAATTTTTATTCGCGTTCCCGTTTGCGTTTCCATCGACAATCGCGCCCGCGGGAATCCGCAAGCTGAAAATAATTAAACCGACCGCGAAAACCGCCAATAAAATAATTAACGCCGGCATAAAAACGCTTCCCAATACGGGTAAACCCGTGTTTTTCTCAAATCCGTTGCGATTCTGCGCAAAACGCAAAATAAAAGCCATACAACCGCCTGTCAGCGCGTATACGGGCAAAATCCGCCGTATATTCATATAAAATTACCCCTTTATATTATATAAATATTTATATAATATAAATAAATTATATAAATATTATATAATTTTCATATCAATATAAAATATTATATTATAATAATATATAAAATTTCCGGAAAACGGCTTGCAATCAAAATAAAATTCTGTTACTATAATAAATACGCCGCGAATATTCCCGTGAAAATCGCGGGAATTGATATAGCGACAGTTACGAGGAGGTTCGGCAAAAATGGCGAAATGTGAATTTTGCGGTAAGGGCGTGACGTTCGGAATTAAAGTCTCTCACTCCCATCGGCGGTCTAACCGTCCTTGGAAACCCAACGTCAAACGCGTGAAAGCCGTGGTCAACGGCGCGCCCTGCCATGTGTACGTTTGTACCCGTTGTCTGCGTTCCGGCAAAGTGACAAGAGCCGTGAAACAGAGCGAAGCCGTATGAACGGACGCCAGAAGAAATCCCGGACCGATGTCCGGGTTTTTTCTTTTTCCGGCGCGATTTATCATTATATTAATAATTATATTAATTTATATAATATTAAATATAATATAAATTTTTACAGCCAAGCGGCGTCCAGTAATTCGTCTTTACGGGCGCGGCCCATCAGTTCAGCCGTGACGCTTTGTATATCCCGGTTTTCGTATAAAACCTGATACGCGCATTGACAGATAGGCATTTCCACGCTTTCCTGTTCGGCTAATTGTTTTACGCTCGCCGCCGCGTAATAACCCTCCACTACGCCTCCGGCGCGTTTCATAGCCGTTTGAATATCCAAGCCCTGACCGATTAAAATGCCCGCCCGCCGGTTCCGGGAGTGCATAGACGTACAAGTGACGATTAAATCGCCCATACCGGCCAGACCGCCGAAAGTCCGTCGGCTTCCGCCTAATTTTTCGCCTAAACGCGCCATTTCCGCCATTGCCCGCGTCATTAATAACGCTTTTGTATTATCCTGATAGCCCATTCCGTCACAGACCCCGCAAGTCAGCGCGATAATATTTTTCATCGCCGCGCATAACTCCACGCCGATCATGTCATAACTCGTATAAACCCGGAAATACGGATTCATAAACGCGTCCTGTACAAACCGCGCCGCGCCGCGCTCCGGACACGCCGCCACGCAACCCGTCGGGAGACGCAGTCCGACCTCTTCCGCGTGGGACGGCCCGGACAATGCCGCTATAGAATATTTTCTGCCTGTCTCAAACCATAAAATTTCGCTCATGCGGCAATTCGTATCGCGTTCAATGCCTTTCGACGCCGAGACAATTATTATATTATGATTTATTAAATTATTATTATTTTTATTTAATAACGGCGCGATTTTTTTCGCCGTCTCCCGGACGGCGAACGACGGAACCGCGCAAATTATAATATTTTTATTATTATTATTATTTATATCATCCGCCGGATTTAAATCCATATCCAAATCCGACAGGCAAGACAAATCCCCGGTAATTTTTAAATTTTCCGGCAGTTTTACGCCGGGAAGCATGGGATTTTCCCGATCCAGCGCGATTTTCCGCGCCTTATCGGCGTTATGCGTCCACAACGTCACGTCATGCCCGTTATCGCACAGAACCAGCGCCAGCGCCGTACCCCATCCGCCGCCGCCTAAAACCACGGCTTTCAAGCTATATCCCCTCCCGTCTTGTCCTGATTTTTATTATAAATTTAAATTTTTTTATAATTTTTATTTATTATTTTATTATTTTTTATAATTTTTATTATTTTTTATCATGATGAAACGAGAATTTATTTTCCTGTCCTTTGATTAATCGCTTGATATTCTCCCGGTGCTTCCAGACGACCAGAAATCCCGTAATAAAAGAAATAATAATAATAAAAATATTCCCCGGAAAACAAATCCAAGAGATAAACGGATAACTCGCGCCCGCCCATAATGATCCAAGCGAGACATAACGGGTCAGCGCGGTTAAAATTAAAAATCCGCCCCAGACAATCACGGCGACGCGCCAGTCAATCATAATCGCCAGCGTTCCGCCGGATAAAATCCCCTTGCCGCCTTTAAAATGAAACATACACGGGAACATATGCCCAAGCAGACAGAACAATCCCGCCCAGTATTGACCGTCCGGGCCGGATATAAAAAAGCGCGTGGAAATCCAGACGGCGAGAATCATTTTAAATACATCGCATAAAATCACAATCAGCGTCAAAACGCCGCCGAATGTGCGATAAAAATTCGTCAATCCCGCGTTGCCGCTCCCGTGATTTCTCACGTCATCGCGCAGAATATATTTCGACACAATCACGGCGCCGTTGAAACAGCCGCAAAAATACGAAATCACAGCCGCGGGCAATAAGATAAGCAAAAACATGAGTACAGAAGCCGTCAGCCATTCATGAAAACTATACGCCATAAAACGCGCCTTCTTCCGGGAATTATTATAATTTTTATATTAAATTATATAATTTTATATTTCTTTTTCGCCTTTTTGCCGGACCGTGAAAATAATCGGCGTGTGATTCAAATCAAACGTATCCCGGATTCGATTTTCCAGATAACGCCGATAGGAAAAATGAAATAATTTCGCGTCGTTACAGAACGCGATAAAACGCGGCGGATAAATATCGGCCTGTGTGATATAATAAATTTTTAATCTTCTGCCTTTATCCGTCGGCGGCTGTACGCGAAGTTGGGCGTCCGCCAATAAACTGTTTAACGCGCCTGTCGTGACCCGCGTCCCGGACTGTTTATAAACTTCCTGAATTAAATCAAATAATTTAAAAACCCGCTGTCCGGTTTTGGCCGATATAAACAAAATCGGCGCGTAAGGTCCGCGTTTTCTCCATCGTTTTATCGTCTTTTTCGACTAAATCCCATTTATTTATTACTATTATACTGGCTTTTCCGGCCTCATGCGCCATTCCGGCGATTTTTGTATCCTGTTCCGTGACGCCTTCCAAAGCGTCGATCAAAATCAAACAGACATCAGCGCGCTCAATCGCCATCGAGGCGCGCAATACGCTGTAGCGTTCGATAGATTCCGAAACTTTCGATTTGCGCCGGATTCCCGCCGTATCGATCAAAATATATTCGCCGCTTTGATTCTGAAACCGGGCGTCGATCGCGTCCCGCGTCGTTCCGGGCATGTCCGACACAATCACGCGTTCTTCCCCTAAGATTTTATTCACAAGAGACGATTTTCCGGCGTTCGGCTTGCCGATAACGGCGACTTTGATCGCATGATCAATTATTTCATCCTGATCTTCCGGGGGAAAATCATTCACACAGGCGTCCAGTAAATCGCCTGTCCCGTGACCGTGCAAAGCTGAAATCGCTATCGGGTCTCCCAAGCCTAAATTATAAAACTCATAGAAATCCGGGTTGACCGTCCCTGTGGCGTCCATTTTATTCACCGCCAAAACAATCGGCTTGCCGGACTGCCGCAATAGATTGGCGATTTCCAAATCCGACGCCGTGACGCCGGATTTTATATCCGTGATAAAAATAATCACATGGGCGTTTTCAATAGCGATTTGCGCCTGTTCGCGCATGAAAGCTAATATCTGATTATCCGTATTGGGTTCGATTCCGCCGGTATCAATCAGCGTAAAATTCCGCCCGTTCCATTCCGATTCCCCATAAATCCGGTCCCGCGTGACGCCGGGGGTATCCTCCACAATGGCGAGACGGCGTCCGGTCAGTTTATTAAATAATTGCGATTTCCCCACATTGGGACGCCCCACAATGGCGACGACAGGTTTCAAAAAATCTCCCTTCTTTCCATACGCGCAATATATATTTAATATATATTTATATATTTTTTATTTATAATTTTATATAATTTTAAATTTAAATTATTATTTAAATATTTATATTTATATTTTCAGAACGCGACGGCAGGGAAGAATATATCTTTCCCTGCCGTTTCTCTCGTATGACGGGGAATTATCTGGTCACGACGGATTCGGCGGACTTGATTTCCCGACCATTATAAGTCCCACACTCCCGGCACATTCTGTGGGGGAGCCGCATCGCGCCGCATTTCGGACATTTTACCATATTGGGCGCGGCGAGTTTCCATGTGGAAGCGCGGCGTTTATCGCGCCG
>CAJOFP010000083.1:6792-7499 GCA_905233795.1 uncultured Oscillibacter sp.
TAACACCTCCTCAACGGGTATTATCATAATCATAAAAATAATATCAAGATAAAATATATCAAGAGATATATTTTTATATAATGATCCGGTTCAATTATCAATCCATATTATTATAAATTATTATAATTATTTTATGAATTGATTGACGATCCGAAATCGGGACAACCGCACGGGCCAAGATTCAAATCCGCCCCGCAACGCGGACAAAGACCTTTACAGTCTTCCTGACATAAAATTTTTGTGTCCATGCTTAATATAAACGCGTCGCGGGCGAGCGTCTCCACATCCGCGAAACCGTTTTGAAGCAAAATAAAATCCTCGTCGTTATCCTCATCCTGCAATTCCTGCGCCAAAACGCAAGTATACGGCGTTGTTTTTTCCAGATTCAATTCTTTTCCGCACCGGTCGCAATGGGTATGCAAAACCGTTGACGCGGTCAGATTCAGCGTCAGGACATCGGCGCCGTTGCGCACGGAACCCGTGACAGAGACAGGCTGTTGAATAGGCCGTTCCCCGGCGAAATCCAAATCCGACAGATCCAAATCAAACTGAAAATCCAGTTTTTTTCCGGGGGCGTATAAAATAGATCGAACGTCCAGCATATATAATATCTCCCTACGCGTGAAAAAGCGTAAATAATATTATACGGGATAAAACGCCCGTTGTCAAATATCGTTTAGATATTATTTATTTTATTTCTTTTATTT
>CAJOFP010000084.1 GCA_905233795.1 uncultured Oscillibacter sp.
TACCAACGCCCCGCGACCCCTATGATGAGTGCTCGAACCACTCAACACAACAGACGATTTACGTCCGCGCCACGGGCATATTATACCTGTTTCGCCGTATATTTGCAAGGGGAAAACGGTAATTTTTTAATCGTTCTGTTATCTTCCTGATAGGATTTGTCAGGCGGTGTTGAGGTAACGCTCGGCGCCGCCTGTTTTGTTTTTGAGACGGATACAGCCCGGAAAAACGTGTTATTTTTCCGGGACTGACTGTCGTAAAAAGTATCTGAAAAGGGGGCGACCGTCGTGAATCATCAGAATTTTAGCAATAAAAATAAAATCAATAATATAAACTATAAAAATATTTTAAAAAAGCGCGGACGCCTTTCAGGGGGGATAGTCCGCGCTTTTTCGGAAAATTAAAAATAAATATAAATTTTATTTTTAATTTTTAATATTTTTAATAATTTTTTACACGCGGAGACCGATGTCCTGTCTGAGGGAAATGCGGTCGGCGATCATGGCGATAAACTCGGAATTGGTCGGCTTGCCTTTCGTATTGCTGACGGTATAGCCGAAATATTTTTGAAGCGTTTCCAGATCGCCGCGATCCCACGCGAGTTCAATCGCGTGACGGATGGCGCGTTCCACGCGGGAGGGCGTCGTATGATAGCAGCGCGCCACGGCGGGATATAATTTTTTAGTAACGGAGTTGATAATATCCATATCCTCAACGGATAATAAAATCGCTTCGCGGAGATACGGATAGCCTTTGACATGCGCGGGAACGCCGATTTCATGAATCATTTCCGTAACTCGATTTTTCAAATACGGGTCATGTTCGGCGAAAAACTGTCCGGGGTCGCGGAAGAGACTGCGTATACGTTCCAAGAGGCAATCGACTGTAAAGGGTTTAATCAGGAAATACGACGCGCCGAGTTCCGCCGCCGCGGACTGCAAATCGCGGCTGACAAACGTGGAAATCATGATGGAGCGAATGTTGAGACAGCGATCTTTGATGGCGCGCAGGATGGACAATCCGTCGCCGCCGGACAAAACGGCGTCCGTCACGAGAACATCCGGCTTTGCGCGGCGGATTTGTTCCAGAGCCTCCGCGCAGTCGCCCACGCTTCCGACGACGTAAAATTCATGCGAATTTTCCAACGACGCGGCAAGCATCTGGCGAAAATCCTCATTGGGGTCCGCGATGAAAACGGTTTTGCGGTCTTCCATATTTTTTCCGTCCTTTCTTCCGGGGCGCGCATCTCATACGCCCCTGATTTCAATATTTCAGATATTTCGATTGAAATATATTGAAAACTTGAAATTTCACTGAAATGTTACCATAAATTTCCCGCCTTTTCAAGATGTTTTTCCATAAAATGGCGTTTTTATCTCGACTTTGGACGACGAATTTGCACAAAATTCGTCGTTTATCTTATTTTTTCGACAAGATTCAACGGGAGTTTGGCGGAAAAACTTTTCGTCCGATTCCGGCGCGATTTGTGAAATATACTCGAAATTCGACAAATATTTCATGACTTGAAATCGACGGAAAATTTTATTATAATATCGCAACGTCATGATAAATTTATAAAAAAATATAAAATATAAATAAAATATAAAAATATATAAAATATAATATAATTATATAATAATTTATATAATAATTATCCGGGAGGAAATATGGCGGGGAAAAAACAGGATTACGGCAATGACAGCATATCGGCGTTAAAAGGCGCGGAACGCGTGAGAAAGCGTCCCGGCGTCATATTTGGGTCTGACGGTCTGGACGGCTGTGAACACGCCGTATTTGAGATTTTATCAAATTCGATTGACGAAGCCCGCGAGGGGCATGGGGATAAAATTATAATACGGCGTTATCTGGATCATTCGATAGAAGTAGAGGACGCCGGGCGGGGTTGTCCGGTGGACTGGAACGAAAAAGAAAATCGTTATAATTGGGAACTGGTATTCTGTGAGTTATACGCCGGCGGCAAGTATGATAATATCAGCGGCGATAGCTATGAATATTCGCTTGGCTTGAACGGCTTGGGCGCGTGCGCGACGCAATACGCGTCCCGTTATATGAATATTACAGTCAAACGCGACGGATTTGAGTATCAATTAAATTTTCAGCGCGGCGAACCGTGTATAGACGGCGAAGCATGTTTAGATTTAAGCGAACAGGATAAAAAGAAAGTATTAATCAAAACGCCGTTGCCGAAAAATAAAATCCGTCAGACGGGTACGAAAACGCGCTGGCTGCCGGATTTGGATGTTTTTACGGATATTGCGATTCCCGTTGAATATTTTCAGGATATATGCAAGCGTCAGGCGATTGTCAACGCCGGCGTTTTATTCCGGCTCGAAAACGAAATCGCGCCGGATCAATGGGAATTTGAAGAATTTATATATCAAAACGGCATTATGGATTATATCGCCGAATTATCCGGGAACGTCAGGGCCGGGATCGGGATGACAAACCGGAATATAAAATCAAATTATCCTGCGCGTTTTGTTTTTCCAATCAGGTCAATCTTGTGGAGCATTATCATAATTCAAGTTATCTGGAACATGGGGGAAGCCCCGACAAAGCCGTTCGCTCGGCTTTTTTATCTGTTTTAGATAAATATTTACGCGATAATAATAAATATCAAAAAAATGAAAATAAAATCACTTGGGATGATATTCAGGATTGCTTGATATTTATATCTAATAATTTCTCAACCCAGACTTCATATGAAAATCAGACGAAAAAGGCGATTACAAATAAATTTATACGGGACGCCATGACGGATTTTTTGAAATCTAATTTAGAAATCTGGTGCACGGAGAATCCGAAAGAAGCGATCCGGGCGGCGGAGCAGATTTTAATTAATAAACGCAGTCGGGAGAACGCCGAACGGGCGAGATTAAATATTAAGAAAAAATTATCCGGCAATCTGGATATAGCGAACCGGGTGCAAAAATTCGTGGATTGCAGATCGCGTGACCCGGAAAAGCGGGAAATTTATATTGTCGAGGGCGATTCGGCTCTTGGAAGCGTCAAATTAAGCCGTGACGCGGAATATCAGGGGATTATGCCGGTACGCGGTAAGATATTAAATTGCCTGAAAGCCGATTACACAAGAATTTTCAAGAGTGATATAATCACGGACTTGATACGCGTCTTGGGTTGCGGGGTAGAGACGCAAAACCGTCATGTAAAAGATTTGGCGTCGTTTGATTTAAATAATCTGCGCTGGAATAAAGTAATAATATGCACGGACGGCGATGTGGACGGCTTTCAAATCCGTACTTTAATTTTAACGATGTTATATAGACTGACGCCGACTTTAATTCGTGAGGGCTATGTCTATATCGCCGAAACGCCGTTATTTGAAATTAATTGCAATCATAAAACTTGGTTCGCCTATTCGGACGCCGAAAAAAATGATATTATCAAAAAACTGGACGCGAACCCGAAAAGCAAAAATAAATATAAAATTGACCGTTCAAAAGGCTTGGGCGAAAACGATCCCGATATGATGTGGCTGACGACAATGAATCCGGAAACGCGGCGTTTAATTCGCGTTATGCCGGAAGATGTCGAACGGACGGCGATGATTTTTGATTTGCTTCTTGGCGATAATTTACAGGGGCGTAAAAATCATATCGCCGAACACGGCTATGAATATCTTGAAATGGCGGATATTAGTTAAAAATTATAATATATAAATAAATATATAACATCAGGGAGGACGGAGATTATGTCAGTAACGTCAGTGGAATTTCAGGCGGATCCCGGCAAATATTTACGTCTTTCAGCGACGGAAGATGTGGAAATTACGGAAGACGGCAAAACCGTTGCGAAATTGACCGGAGTAAAACCGCGTGAGAAATACAAATGGGAATCGGAGATGTCACGGGATGAATTGATGGCGATGGCCGAGGGGCTTTTCGGGATTATCCCGGCGACGAGAACTTACGAGGAAGTGATGGAGGAAAAACTGAACGAGTTATGAGAGTTCTTTTGGATACGAATATTGTTATAGACGCGTTACAAAACCGGGAACCGTGGTATCATGACGCTCAGCAGGTTTTTCGCGGCGCGATTGATAAAAAATTTATCGGCTGTATCACGGCGAAAGAGGCGGCGGATATTCATTATTTTATGAAAAAATTTTTCAAAGGTCAGGAAAATACGGATCAAAAAGCGCGGGAAGTATTGACCAGTCTATTCCACATTTTTGAGCTTCTGGACACAAAATCAACGGATTGCGAAAAAGCCGTTGATTCTAATTGCCCGGATTATGAGGACGCTGTCATGATTGAAACCGCAATACGGGAGAAAATGGATTATATTATCACGCGAAACGTGCGGGATTATATCAATTCCCCGATTCCCGTTTTGTCTCCGTCTGATTTTCTGGGAACGCTTGTAATTTAATCTTGTAATTTAAATATAATATATTTCTATCATTTTTGATACGGAAAGAACGGAAAATAGTTTATGCCGAAAAAAAAACAGCCGGAGAATATCCGGCCAAAAGTAAATAATCCGAATGTAATGGGACTGCGGGCGGCGGTACTCGAACAGCCAATCACGGAAACGCTTGAGAGTAATTATATGCCGTATGCCATGAGCGTGATTGTCTCGCGGGCCATTCCTGAAATCGACGGGTTTAAACCGTCGCACAGAAAATTGTTATACACGATGTATAATATGGGCTTATTAAATAAAGCCCGGACAAAATCGGCGAATATCGTCGGACAGACCATGAGATTAAATCCCCACGGCGACGCCGCGATTTATGACACAATGGTGAGACTGTCACGGGGATATGGCGCTTTATTGACGCCGTTTGTGGATTCCAAAGGCAATTTCGGCAAATCGTATTCACGGGATATGTCATGGGCCGCGCCGCGCTATACGGAAGCGAAATTGACGGCGATCTGTCAGGAATTATTCCGGGATATAGATCATGACACGGTGGATTTTGTGGATAATTACGACGCGACCATGAAAGAGCCGGTTTTATTGCCGACGACGTTTCCGAATATATTAGTCAGCGCGAACAGCGGTATTGCCGTCGGGATGGCGTCGCAATTTTGCGGATTTAATTTAAAAGAAGTCTGTGAAACGACAATCGCGTATTTAAAAAACCCGGATTGCGATTTATTATCGACGCTTCCCGCGCCGGATTTCCCGACCGGCGGCGAATTGTTATGGGACGCGGCGGCAATCAAAGAAATTTACGAAACGGGCCGGGGCGGTGTGCGCGTAAGGGCGAAATGGGAATATATCAAATCCGGGAATTTGATTGAAATCACGGAGATTCCATATTCAACGACAGTAGAGGCGATTCTGGATAAAACGGCGGATTTAATCAAAGCCGGGAAAGCGAAAGAAATTGCCGATATGCGCGACGAAACGGATTTGTCGGGATTAAAATTAACGATTGATTTAAAACGCGGCGCGGACGCCAATAAATTAATGGCGAAATTATTTAAATCCACATCGCTGGAGGATTCATTCGCGTGTAATTTTAATGTTTTAATCGCCGGTATCCCGAAAGTATTGGGCGTCCGGGAGATTTTGCGCGAGTGGACTTCATGGCGTATGGAATCCGTCAGACGGCGCGTATATTTTGTATTAAACAAGCAAAAAGACAAATTGCATTTATTAGAAGGTCTGAAAGAAATTTTACTGGATTTGGACAAGGCGATTAAAATTATACGCGAGACGGAAAGAGAATCGGAAGTCACGGCGAATTTAATGATAGAATTTGGCATTGACGAAATACAGGCGGAATATATATCTGAGATAAAATTAAGAAATATAAATCGAGAATATATATTAAAACGCGTACAGGAAACGGAAGAATTACAAAAAGAAATCGCGGATTTGGAAGAAATATTAAACGATCCCAAGAGAATCAGGAAGATTATAATCGACGAGTTAAAAGCCGTCATAAAAAAATACGGCGAACCCAGACGGACGGAAATTTTATATAATTATAATAATACGACCGCACAGGAGGAAGAGCCGGAGGAAGAATATCCGGTAAAAATATTCTTATCGCGTGAGGGCTATTTCAAGAAAATCACGCCTTTGTCGTTACGCATGGGCGGGGAGCAGAAATATAAAGACGGCGACGAATTAAGACAGAGTTTTGAGACGATGTCAAACGCCGAAATCATGTTTGTCACAAATCAATGCCAGATATATAAAACGCGGTTGGGAGAGTTCGCTGATACAAAAGCCAGCGCGATGGGCGATTATTTACCCGGTAAATTAAATTTAGCCGACGGCGAAAATATTATATATGCCATTCTGCCGGGAGATTATACGGGATATTTATTATTTTTCTATCAGAACGGCAAAGCGGCGCGGGTACCGTTATCGGCGTATCAAACGGCGTCGAACCGGCGTAAATTAACCGGCGCGTATTCCGACAAATCGCCGTTGATAGATATAATCAAATTAGACGCCGGAACGGAATCGGATATTGCCGTATATTCATCTGACAATCGCTGTTTTGTATTCAATTCGATTTTATTGGAGCCGAAAGCGACGCGGACTACACAAGGCGTCATGATTTTAACGGCGAAAGCGAAACGCGAGTTAATACGCGCCTGTTTATTAGAACAATCCGAAATCGTCAACGCGTCCCGGTATCGGGTCAGAACCGTTCCGTCGTCGGGGATTGTCTTAAAACCGGAGGACGCCGAAGAAAAACAGTTTCAGTTAGATAATATATAATAATATAATATATAATTATAAAAAATCCCCCGTAAACGGCGCGAACCGTCTCACGGGGGATTTTCAGCGCGTTAAAATATCAAGCCGGGAAAAGATAGGGGATTGCCGCATTACTGATAGCGATATTGACGCCCGGTATACTGATCCACACAGCGGAAGAACATTTCCCGATCCCGAAACTCCATCAGGCAACTGTCTTTCTCCTCATGGAAAGATATAATCCGGTTTTGATTGTCAACCCAGATTCTCCATACGGGCGTGTCTTGTCTGACTTTTTCCATAATATTCTTCCCCTTTATATATAATAATATAAAATATTAAATATAATATTTAATTATTTAATTTTGATACGCCGCGACATCGCTTTTTAAATTCTCCCACGCCTCCGGATTCTCGACGTAATATTTCGGGCATATTTTACCGGTCACGTCATAATGGCGTATTAAATCCGCTTCGGGATTTAAATCAAATTCGTTACACAGCCAAGAGGATAATTTTATCAGGCTTTGATAAGTAATATTTGAAAATTCGCCGGACTTGTCCGGGTGACAGACTTCAATCGAAATCGTATCGCTGTTTCTGTGATTGGACGCGTAAGAGATTTCCGTCAATGGGATACATTGGATGATTTCGCCGTTTAAGCCTATTAGCTGATTCGCCAGCGACGCGAAATAATTGCGATTGCCTTTCGCGCTTGATCCGGGATTGCCGACGTAATGAATGACGATATTATTGACGCGTTCCAGCCAGCGTCCCGGACGCGAATATGGATTCACGGGAATAAAATCCTGTTTGATATAATCCGGGAGTTCGATATTATATCCGGGGAGCCGGGTCGGAACATTGTCCGACCCGGTGTCTTGATCCGGAAACAAGGCGGAAAATATCGCCGCGCTTAATAATAAAATCGCGCAAATCGTCAGAATTTTCGGCGGTTTGGATTTTGTTTTCATTCCGCGTATTCAGGGACGGCGATTACATGTCCGTCTGCGTAATCTTCCCAATATCCATGATCATATTCATAAGCGTCCCAATCTTGCGCTATCTGATCCCGTTCCTGCCAGATTTTATTCATTTCTTTTATCGTGATTAAATCGTCATCTTGAATCAAATCCAAATCGCGCAGACATTTCAGCGTGTGCCGCATATCCGGCCATATGTGTATATTTAACATATCATAACTGTAAGAATCGGGAAATTCTTCCCTGACAGGATTTTTAGAACGGAAACGCAACATTAACTGCATGGCATAGCGTTGACCTTCATCCCGGAACCAGCTTGTATTGCCCCATGTTCCCTCGTCGGCGTCCCGCCGTACCGCGTCCCACAGACGCGCCGCCTCACGGCTGTTCAAATCCAATGACGCGTCACGCTTCATAAGCGTTAAATAAGAGCCGTTACTGAGAATATAATTCTCGTTATCAATCCGCAGGCGGATATATTTCATATCGCGGCTGTTCAGTAATTGATTTAACTTGCCATCATACGTTTCCGGCGCTTCCACGCGGTCTTTCGTGATATATAACGGGTAATAGCGTTCGATAACTTTACCGGATTTCAACGAATAAGTGATTGAAACAGATACCCAGTCCCATAAATTTTCCTGTTCGTCGGATTCGCTGTCGCTATAAACCGGGAACGGCTGAAAATTCAGAATATAATCCTGATCCTGTATAATTGTCCGGTGTAAATCGCGGATTTGTTCAATCAGTTCGCTGTCGTTGTTTTTTCCGGGCGTCAGGAGATAAAAATTGCCGTCCGCGCGGAAAGTCATGTCAATTAATTGATCCGTCTCCGGGACGCGCCGTCCGACGCCGAATATATCAAAATATAAAACCGAAGTAAAAATCACACATCCCAGCGCGACCGCGCCCAATCCCCGGAGACTGGATTTCGTGAACACGCGCAAAGATTTCGCTAACATCATGGCTGTAGCGTAATAGCCCAAAGCCCCGGCGGCTATCATACAGAGTATCATGGGAATGAGCGCGTAACGCATAGGCTCGTCAAACGAGTTGACAAGAATAATATATAATATCTGCCCGCCGCCGATAGCCATTAAAGCCGTGACGCCATATTGAAATACCGGTTTGCCCCAGCTGACGGCGATTACATCCCCGGCGGATTCGCTCCGGCGATATTTGTATAATAACCACGCGATATATAATAAAATCAAGCCGATTAAAACATATACGCCGATGATCCACGCGCCTTTTAATTCCACGGATTTTAAAACCCGATCCGTATAATAGTCCATATCGGAATTTGTTATCTTGGTTTCGTCATACTCAGAGACGACGAATATAGAACGCATAAGATAAATGGTCGGGGAGAAAAATCCCAAAATGCCTGTGTAGGCGTTGTTTGTCGAGAGACCGAAGATCATACCGGTGGCAAATGCCGTAATCGCCGTATCCACGAAGAATTGTAAAAAATGCAGGAAGAAATATAATAAAGGCAAAGCGGCGATATGACCGGTCAGAAAGGCGGCGGCTGTCGCGGTTGTAAAGTAGAAAAATCCCTCCCCGGCGACGCATAAAACAGTGATCAATAAACCTTTCGCGTCGAACGCGCCGCCTAAAATAGATAATATCACGCAGGCGCCGCCGGTTATCAGACAGGGAATGATAATCATAGCAAGACCGGACAGAAAATTCGTGAAAAATAGACTTTCGCGGCGTATCGGCAGACTGTGCATCATGCCGACGGCGCGGGAATTGTATAAATAGCCCCATACGCACATGGCGCATATAATCGCGTAACTCAGCATAACGATGGGGACAACATAGCAAACAGTCTCGTAATATAATTGCGTGAAGCGCGGCGGGGTCATATCTCCGCCGTAACGGAACATCCCGCTGATTAAACTCAGGGGGAATATGACAGTCAGCGACGCCAAGAACCATAACGGCCAGAAACGCGTTAAATTTTTGATAAACAATCCCTTGTGAATCAATCCGCCGAATAAGCCGGATTGATTTTCCCCGGACGCGTTTTTAATAATATTCGCGGGATTATCGGGCGTTTGATTGCGATTTTGATTATATTTCGGATTAAATGAGAATATCTTTGACGGCATAATCCGCGCCTCCCATCTCGTAAATAAAAATTTCTTCCAGCGTCAACGGAATCGCGTCGATTAAAACCGGCTGATATTGCGCCAGACGCGTTTCAGCCTCTTGCGGATTCATGCGTAAAATCAGCGTGTGAACCCGTCCGACTTTCGATGTATGCAATACGGGAATATTTTTTTCGATTTCCGGGGGTATCTCGTCGCCGTCCGGGAATACGACCTGCAATTTGACCATGTTATCCTGAAGCGATTCAAGAGCGCGTTCCAGCAATACTTTTCCGTGATCCATAATGCCGACGTGATCGCATACGTCCTCCAATTCGCGTAAGTTATGCGAACTGACAAGCACCGTCACGCCGCGTTGCGTCACTTCGCCCATGACCAGCGACCAGACCTGACGGCGCATAACGGGATCAAGACCGTCCACAGGTTCGTCCAAGATTAAATAATCCGGCATACACGACAGCGACAGCCAAAACGCCACTTGTTTTTGCATACCCTTGCTTAAACGCCGGACAACTTTTTTCTCGTCGATTTGAAAGACTTCTTTTAATTTTTCATAGCGTTCCATAGAAAAATTGGGATAAAAACTCTGATAAAATTTGCACATATCGCGTATGGACGCGGGATTAAAATAAAACCAGTCATCGGGAATCACGGCGCAGCGGGATTTTAACGCCGCGTTTTCCCATATATTTTGATTATCAATCTGAATTTCCCCGGCGTCCTGTTTATAAATCCCGGTCAGGCAGCGGATTAAAGTCGATTTTCCCGCGCCGTTGGGTCCGACAAGCCCGTACACGCTCCCGGCGGGAACGGTCAGCGACGCCCCGTCGAGGGCGGGGAAGCCGTCGAATTTTTTGATAACATCCTGTACGGCAATCATGCTTTGTCCTCCTTGGAATCACGTGTATTATGATTTATGATTTCGATTAACTCTTCCGGTTTTACGCCTAAAAATAACAGTTCGGCGATTATATCCCGAAGTTTTGAGATTAACTCATCCCGGCGCTTGCCCCCGGCGTCAATCGCGCCGGAGGCGAAGCTCCCCTTGCCGGGTATGGAATAAATATATCCCTCGCGTTCCAGTTCCGTATAAGCGCGCTGAATCGTATTGGGATTGATAGAAAGCTGAGTCGCCAGCGTCCGCACGGAGGGCAGGCGTTCATCGGGCGGCAACGCGCCTGTGACAATCAGCCGTTTGAGCCCCTCGCGGATTTGTTCATATATAGGCCGGGAATCCCGGTAATTTAAATTAATCATGATTTTTTCACCGTCCCGGCCAAGTCGCGGCCATTGTCAGACCCGTTGTCACGCTCAAAGCGATAAAAAGATTGATAATAAATGTCATAGATATATCCAGCATAATCGCACACCTCCGGAAAAATCTTCCGTCTCTCTATATTTATTTGTTTATTTGATTATTTATATTTTTATAATTTTGCTTGGCGCGTATCGTGTGTATAAATTGTATGAATTGTATTAACTGTATTAAGTGTTTTAGTACAGCAAGTATAGC
>CAJOFP010000085.1 GCA_905233795.1 uncultured Oscillibacter sp.
TTGCGCGTAAATCCCGTATTGCGCGTAATTCGCGTAATTCGCGTTGTTCGCGTAACTTGCGTAATCGCCGAATTTGAATGACGCCCGCGCCGGAATGACAAGGGAAAGAATCAGCGTCAGGGCCGCCAACAGTGACAGCGGTTTCTTGTTTTTCATGTTCATACCTCCGTCCGCAAAAAAACCATGGAATGTAAAAAGAATGTGATCTTTGCAAAGACTGGATAAATTGTAACCGTTTTGTAATCTTTACGCAAACGCAATATTTACCAAAAATGGATGAAATTCTATAAAAAACGGCGTTTTTAGCAATATTTGGATGAATGAACAAAGTGTAAATTCTGGAATTGACCGGAAAAACGGTTGAAAATCGAACGGAAAGCGTTTATAATGTCACGCGGATATAGAAATTAATCAGGGCGGATATATATTCGCGTATGGGAATAAAAATCGGACAAGATTGGAGGCGGAACGCGTTTGATAGTGTTGGAAGATGTGGAAATGCAATATGACAACGGCACAAAAGCGGTTCGGGGCATTACGCTGACGATTCAGGACGGGGAATTTGTGTTTCTGGTCGGGCCGTCCGGGGCGGGGAAATCGAGTTTAATTAAATTATTCACCGGGGAAGCCATGCCGACGTTTGGGCGGGTTTCTATCAACGGTTATTCGATCACAGGCGTCAAAGACCCGTTAATTCCGTATATGCGCCGGACATTGGGCGTCGTCTTTCAGGATTTCAGATTGATAGAGACAAAAACGATATGGCAGAATTTAGATTTTGTCATGAGGGCGGCGGGCGCCGGTTCGCAAGAGATTCAACAGAGAATCCCGTATGTATTAAGCCTTGTGGAACTGGAAAGCAAAATGGATTGTTATCCGTCGGAGTTATCGGGCGGGGAACAGCAGCGGGCCGCCGTGGCGCGGGCTTTAATCAATCGGCCTGAGACGATTATAGCCGATGAGCCGACCGGGAATTTAGACCCGGACAGGTCATTGGATTTAATGCGATTGTTATTAAAAATCAATCAAATGGGGTCTACAGTCGTCGTTGTGACACATGAACGCGATTTAGTGAATAGATTTGGGAAACGCGTGGTCACGCTGGACGAAGGCGCGGTCATCCGGGACGGCGTAGGCCGTTATGTGGGGGGGCGTTCCCGTCGTGCTTAGAAAAAATTTCGGCTATTTTTTTCATGAGGGCTTGTTTAATATATTCCGTCATCGCGCCATGTCGCTGGCGTCGGCGGGCATTACGGCCATGTGTTTATTATTAATGGGGACGTTTACTTTTATCGCGCTGCATATTGATTTAAATCTATCTGTCTTAGAGGCAAGCGACGAGATTCTTGCTTTTATCGACGATACTTACAGCCTCGAACAGGCGTTAAATTTAGAAAATATTTTAAATCAAGTCCCCCATGTGATTTCCACGCGGTTTATCACCCGTGAAGAAGCGCTGGAAAATTTTATACAAGCCCATCCGAATGAGGAATTATTTCAGGATTTGGAACCTAAAATTTTCCGGGATCGTTACGCCATCCGCGTGGACAATCCCGCGAATTTATCCGACACGGCGGATTATTTAAATACGATAACGGGAATCGCGGATATAAATATACATGAGGAATTTACATCCGGGATTCTGACGCTCCGCCGCGCCGCCACGATTTTATGTTCTATCCTGACCGGCGTTTTGTTCGTATCGTCTTTATTTATTATTTCCAATACAATACGATTGACGACGTTTGACCGCCGGGAGGAAATAGCCGTCATGCGTATTGTAGGCGCGACAAACGGATTTATACGCTGGCCGTTCGTGTTTGAGGGCTTTTTAATCGGCTTATGCGGCGCGCTGACCGGATTCGCATTGCAAACAGGCGCGTATATAATCGCCGTTTCATGGATCGCCAAAAGCGATCAAATGCGCGTATTTGAGTTAATCCCATTTCAGGAAGTCTGGCTTCCCACGGCGGGTATCTTTCTCGCCATCGGACTTTTGACCGGTATCGGCGGCAGTTTGTTCGGCATACGGCGATTTTTGGATTATTAAATTATTAAATTTAGAAATTTATTATAATTGAATGAAAAAAATCCCCCCTGAAAAGGGGGGTTATTTTTTATTGATTTTTATGATTGATTATTATTTTTAAGATTTGGCGGAGGCGGATTCTTTTTTGAGAGTGCGGAAGCCCTCGACGGCCAATATAATCGCCAGAACCACCATAGCGGCGGCGAAGCATAACTGGAACCAGTCGCCCCACATGGCGGAGCCGCCGCCGATTAAAGCGAATTTGGCGCGGATAGTTAATAATAAACTGCAAAGCGTGGCGATTAACATAAAGCACATCGGGAACAGGAACATTTTATTGTTTTTGCCGACGTTGCCCAGCCATGCCGCGACGGATAATAACGCCAATCCGGCAAGAAGCTGATTCGCCGCGCCGAACAGTCCCCAGATTTGGCTTAACTGCAACGCGCCCAGCGTGCCGCCGATAATCACCATGATTAAAGTCCCGACCAGCGGATGACATAAAATTTTTCTCGCGCCTTCGGCGTCTCTCCAAGTGGCCTCGTTGTCGTTTAAAAACAATTCGCTGAACATAAAGCGGCTTAATCTTGTAGCCGTATCCAGACTGGTCAGCGCGAACACGGAGACGGCAAGCGTAAGCAACGCCCGGACGGTGTTATAAATACTGGTTGTTTCCGCGCCGAACATGGACGCGATACCGGCGGCGAACGCCACGGAGGGGGAACCGAAACCGCCGGAAGTATAAGTCTCAAATACCATGCCCACGGCGATTAAAGACATGACGCCGAGCGCGGATTCGATTAACATGGAGCCATAGCCAATCGGTTTGGCGTCGGCTTCGTTGGCTAATTGTTTGGACGACGTACCGGTGGCGACAAGCGAATGGAAACCGGAACACGCGCCGCACGCGACTGTAATAAATAAAGTCGGGAACAGGAAGCCCAGATTGGTGGACCAGCCTGTGAAAGCCGGAATTTGGAACGTCGCCGTATGGGTAAAGCCGGAAATGAGAATGCCGACAAAAGCTAAAATCATCATGCCATAGAGTAAGAAACTGGACAAATAATCGCGGGGCTGTAATAAAATCCAGACCGGAACGAGAGACGCGACTGTGATATAAGCGCAGATTAAAACAATCCACGGAATACGGGGCAGAGCGAGGCCGATATTTAAGCCCAAGACTAACATGAGGCAGATACAAATAATGCCCGCGACTGTCGCCGGAACCGTGCCGAGATTAAATCTTGTCGTGGCGATGCCGTAAACAATCGCCAAGACGATAAATAAGACAGAAATCATCGCTGTCGTCTCATTGCCTGTGGGATTTGTCGTAAAGCCGATTCTCTCACTTGCGAACGTACCGGCGACGACGTTGACGAATGACGCGATAACCAGAATTAAAACCAGTAACGCGAAGATTGTAAACAATCTCCCGGCGCGTTTGCCCATCGTGTCTTTGATAATATCGCCCAGACCTTTACCGCCGTGCCGAATGGACGCGAACAAAGAGCCGAAATCATGTAAGCCGCCGAAGAAAATCCCGCCGATTACGCACCAGAGAAACACGGGAACCCAGCCGAATACGGAAGCCTGAATCGGGCCGTTAATCGGTCCGGCGCCGGCGATAGACGAGAAATGATGTCCCATTAAGACCGCCGGTTTCGCGGCGACGTAGTCCACGCCGTCCTCTTGAGTAATCGCGGGGGTTTTGCGGGCGGGATCGACGCCCCATTCCCGCGCCAGATACGCGCCGTAGAACACATAGCCGACCACGAGAATGACAATCGCCGCCAAGATGATTAAAATCGCTGTCATAGATTTAATAACGCTTCCTTTCCTGAAAATATATTATAATTTTTAATAATTATAATTTAAATTAAATAAATTAAATTAAAATAATTAAAATTAACGAAATTGATGATAAATGATATAAATAATCACGAGAATAATAATCGCCGACGTAATAACAAAACTCATCGCCATAAGTAAGCCTCTCAAATAGATTAAATAATTAAATTAAATAAATTAAATTAAATTTTTTCGCGTGAGTTCGCCGACTGCGCGACCTTGCGCGTTATAGAAAATATTCCCGGTCGCGGCGTCCCGGATGACAAGCCGGAAATGACTCCAGCCCTGAAATCCCCAGCGATAGCTTTTATAATATTTGATTTTCTTGACGGCTTGTCCGGTTATATCCGGCGCGGCGCGGTCTGTCAGGATAATCAACGCAATATCGCTGTTTCTGTGATGGGCGTGGGGATTTACCCGTTTTAGACCAGTTTCCCACGCGATACGCGCAAGATTTCGCAATCTGTCAAGATTCAAATCTTTTTCCAGTGAGAAAAATATATGCTCATGCGATTCCGATTCGGCGATTACGGCGGAACGGGTAAAAAAATACTGTTCGTCATGGGAATGAAATACAGCCTCGGCGATAAACGGCGGCGCGGGATTGATTTGATTAATATTATAATAATCCCCGTAGGCTTTTAACATCCGTTCCAACGCCTCAGCCGCCGTGATATTATTTATATTATTATTTAAATTATTATTATTTTCCGTCATAAAGCGGCCTCTTGTTTGGCGACGCCGAAAGCGGCGTTCGGACAGCGCGTTTTTAATTCTTGCAATAAAATCCGCGCCGCCTTTTCGCCCGGCGTCTCGATTCGCGCCAGTTCACGCTCCGCGCCGTCTGGATTTGTCCCGGATATAATGATATATTGCATACGCATATCCCCGGCGCAACAGCCCAATTTTACAGGTATATCCACGACGCGCCGAAAACAACGCGCAATCAAATCATACGGGATATAATACGCCTTGCGAAATTTCCGCACGAAAAAATAACGCTCTCCCAGTACGGCGGCGCCGATGGAACGCCCGTCGCGCAGGTCTGATTTTAATATATTTATATCCGGCGCGTTTAAA
>CAJOFP010000086.1:0-2986 GCA_905233795.1 uncultured Oscillibacter sp.
TCGCGTTAGCCAATAAAGAAACGCTGGTCTGCGCCGGGGAACTGGTCATGGACGAAGCGGAAAAATATCACGCCGAAATTGTCCCTGTAGATTCGGAACACTCCGCTATTTTTCAATGTTTACAAGGCTGTATTGATCAAAAAGAGATTAAAAGATTAATATTAACCTGTTCTGGCGGGCCGTTTTTCGGCAAATCATGGGAAGATACGGAAAATATCACAAAACAAGACGCGTTAAAACATCCCAACTGGCGTATGGGGCCGAAAATCACGATTGATTGCGCCACGCTCATGAATAAAGGCTTGGAAGTCATAGAAGCCATGCGTTTATATCGTCTGCCGTTGGAGAAAATCAGCGTCGTGATTCACCGTCAGAGCGTCATTCACTCTCTTGTGGAATATCGTGACGGCGCGATTTTAGCGCAACTGGGGACGCCGGATATGCGTCTGCCGATTCGATACGCGTTGACGTATCCGGGACGCGCCGAAAGCCAATTCGAGCCGTTGGATTTATTAACCTGTCCGCCTTTGACGTTTCAGGAACCGGATCGTGACGCGTTTCCGTGTTTGAAACTTGCCGAACAGGCGGCGCGGGATGGCGGTACGGCCTGCGCGATTTTAAACGCCGCCAATGAGGAAGCCGTCAACTTATTTTTAAATAATAAAATCAAATTTCATGATATTCCCGCGCTGGTGTCTCAAGTACGCGAGAAAATCCCCGTGACGCGCAATCCGTCATTGTCTGAAATTTTACAGGCGGATTTAAACGCCCGTGAAATTTTATCAAATTTTAAAAATTAAATAAAAATTTAAATATAAAAATTTAAATTAAGATTATTTTGGATTATTATTAGGAGTATATCGCATGAAACCTGTTTTGATTCTGGCCGCTGTCTTGATGTTTGGCGTTTTAATCGCCGTGCATGAGCTGGGACATTTTATCGCCGCGAAATTGTGCGGCGTCAAAGTAAATGAATATTCTATCGGCATGGGGCCATTGGTCTGGCATAAACAAGGCAAAGAGACGTTATATTCTCTCCGCGCTCTGCCTATCGGCGGTTATTGCGCTATGGAGGGTGAGGATGAGGATACCGGCGATTCACGGTCTTTTGTCCGTCAGCCGCTTTGGAAAAAATTTATTATTTTAGTAGCCGGATCCGGCATGAATTTTCTGACCGGATTTATTATTATATTTTGTTTATATATCGGCGCGTCGGCGTATTTGACGGATGAAATCGTTGGATTCGCGCCGGAATTTACGCTGGAAGGCGAAGACGGTTTAATGGTCGGGGATGTGTTTTATAAAATCGACGGCTGGCGGACTTATCTGCGCGGGGACGCGGCGTTATTTTTATCTTATCATCGGGGCGAGACGATTGATTTAACTGTCCTGCGCGACGGTGAAAAAGTGGAATTAAATAATTTCCCCATGACCCGGCGCGAATACTCAAGCGCCGCTGATTCCGATGAAAAATATATGGGATTCGGCATTTATACGGGCGATCATATAGAGCCGGCGAATTTTATTTCACACTTGCGTTTCAGTTGGCTGAACGCGCTGGATTTTGTACAGTTAGTTCGATTCAGTCTGGTACAGCTTTTCACGGGCGGGGCGTCCATGAAAGAATTAAGCGGGCCTGTGGGGATTGTCACTACGATTACGCAGGTTGGGGAACAGTCGGAAAGCGCGTCCGACGCCGCTGTGAATGTTTTATACTTCGCGGCTTTGATCGCTATTAATTTATCTGTTATGAATTTACTGCCGTTTCCCGCGCTGGACGGCGGAAGAATTTTGTTTTTAATTTTAGACGCGTTTGCGCTGTTATTATTTAAACGTCCCGTGCCGGAAAAATATCAGGCCGCCGTCAACGCGGCGGGTATGGCGGTTTTATTATTATTCATGCTCTTCGTGACGGTTCAGGACGTGTTAAAATTATTTCAATAAAAATATAATAAAATAATATAAATAATTATAAAATATAATTATAAAATACTGGAGAAAAAAATCATGGACTTTCTACTTCGTCCGTGGGAAGAATCGGACGCGGAATCGTTGGCGAAATACGCGAACGATCCGCGCGTTCCGTTTAATTTAACGGACGCGTTTCCCAATCCGTATAGCATTTCAGACGCGTATGCTTTTATAAAACGCTGTCGGGAAAAAGACCCGGAGGAATTTCACCGGGCGATTGTGATTGACGGCGAGGCGGCGGGATGTGTGTCGATTATTCCCCAAAAAGATATTTATCGCAAAAACGCGGAAATCGGTTACTGGCTGGCGGTTCCGTTCTGGGGACATGGCATTATGACAAGAGCCGCCGGACAAATCTGTCGGGAGGCGTTTGCGCGTTATGATTTGGCGCGGATTTACGCGAGAGTGAACACGCGAAATCCGGCGTCCAGACGCGTTTTAGAGAAAAATAATTTTATTTTAGAATGCGTCATGCGGAACAGCGTTTATAAATACGGCAAATTGCTTGATTCTTGGCTTTTGGCGTTATTGCGTGATGAACAGGAGAATAAAATAATATGACAAAAAGATTATTTGTCGGACAAATACCGGTCGGGGGCGGTTCGCCGGTCAGCATTCAATCCATGTGCAACACGAAAACGGATGATATAGAAGCGACGGTCAGGCAAATTCACGAGCTTGAAAACGCCGGTTGTGAGATTATTCGCGTTGCCGTGCCGGATGAAAACGCCGCGAACGCGATTGATAAAATTAAATCAAGCATTTCAATTCCGTTGATCGCTGACATTCATTTTAATTATAAATTGGCGTTAATCTGCGCCGAACGCGGGATTGACGCGATTAGAATCAATCCCGGCAATATCGGCGGGCCGGAACGCGTCAAAGCCGTGATTGATATTTGCAAATTAAAAAATATTCCCATTCGGATCGGCGTCAACGGCGGTTCGCTTGAAAAAAATTTACGCGCCAAATATCACGGCGTCACGGCTGAAGCGTTGGTCGAAAGCGCGATGGG
>CAJOFP010000086.1:2997-7954 GCA_905233795.1 uncultured Oscillibacter sp.
TCATCCAGCGTCCCCGTCACGATGGCGGCGTATAAAATTTTACATGAGACGACGGATTATCCGTTGCATTTAGGCGTGACGGAAGCCGGGACGCCGTCTATGGGTATGATCAAATCCGCGATGGGAATCGGCGGCTTATTATGCTTGGGAATCGGCGACACAATCCGCGTGACGCTGACGGCGAATCCCGTGGAAGAAATTTACGCCGCTAAAAAGATTTTATCCGCCGCCGGATTGAGAAAACAGGGCGTAAATTTAATCGCCTGTCCGACCTGTGGGAGAACCCGGATTGATTTAATCCCATTGGCTGAAGAAGTCGAACGGCGTCTCGCGGATTGCGATAAAAATATTACCGTCGCCGTGATGGGTTGCGCGGTCAACGGACCGGGAGAGGCCGCCGACGCCGATATTGGCATCGCGGGCGGCGTCGGCGAGGGCTTATTATTTAAAAAAGGCGAGATATTATATAAACTCCCGCAAGATCAGCTTTTAAACGCGCTCATGTCTGAAATTGAAAAGTTATAAAAAATTATTATATTTATTATTTGATTTAATGATTTTATAATTTAAAATTTACATATGGGCGCACAGGAGCATGATAAAATTATGTCAAATCAAACTATTCCGTTTTTTCAAATGTTTTCCCGTCTGCCGCTGGAACCGTCTTTACGTCTGAGACTGACGGGAAGTCAGATTACAGACGGCGTAATTGATCTGGAACAAAGCGCGATTTCTTTGCGTCTGCGTTCTTCGGACGTTTTATCAGATAAAGAATGCCGTATTGTACAAAATGAGATTTGTTCGTCTTACGGCTTTTCCCACGCGAAATTGGAATATTTATCTGATTTTATGTCCGGCGTTCAGGATAAAAACGGGAATCAAAACGGCGGCGCAAAGAATCAAACAAATAATCAAAATAATAAAAATAATCAAAATAATAAAAATAATCAAAATAGCAATCGAGTTTCCGGCGGCGCTGGAAGTCAAGGCGGCGGAAGTTCAAACGGGAAAAAACAAAATAATATAAATAATAATAATAATATCAAAAACAGCGATACGAGCGAGATAAAGCCGGATCAAATTTTAATGGGAAATCGAATTAAAATCCGTCCCGTTCCCATGAAAGAATTAAATCTCAAGATGGCCAATATCGCCGTATCGGGAAAAGTATTCGATTTTGAATGTAAAGAAACGCGCCGTCCCGGATTCTGGAGATTTAATCTTGATATGACGGATTATACAAATTCCGTTACGGTCAGGAAGAGTTTAAACGAAAAAGAAGCGCGTCAAATTGAGAAATTAATTAAACCGGGCATGTGGCTTTGCGTACAGGGCAAAATGGAGCCGTCATGGGATGGGAAAGACATGCAGTTAAATCCCGTGAATATAAATATGATTACCCATGAAGAGAGACAGGATAACGCGGAAGTCAAGCGCGTGGAACTGCATTTGCATACGAAAATGTCTAATATGGACGCGCTGACGAATACGGCTGAAGTCGTGAAAACGGCGATACGATGGGGACACCCGGCGATTGCGATTACAGATCACGGAACCGCGCAGTCATTCCCGGACGCGTGGCGCGCCGCCGGGGATAAAATTAAAATTTTATACGGTCTGGAAGGCTATTATATTAATAATATCGACGACAGAATCGCCGTGCATGGGGAAAGCGATAGAATTTTAGAAGAAGAAATCGTCTGTTTTGATATAGAGACAACGGGATTAAAATCTGACAGAGATTTCATCACGGAGATAGGCGCGGTAGTATTAAAAAACGGCGAAATCGGTGAAAAATTTCAGACGTTTGTCAATCCTGAAAGACCGTTGACGCCGGAAATCACGGGTTTAACAGGCATTACGGATGAAATGTTAAAAGACGCGCCGTCCCAGAGGGAAGCGCTGGAATTATTTTTAAAATTTGTCAATAATCGCCCGTTGGCGGCGCATAACGCCGAATTTGATATAGGCTTTATCCGTACAGGCTGTGAGCGTGAAAATTTAGAGTTCAAGCCGATTTATATAGATTCGCTGATATTGGCGCAGAATTTACTGCCGGATTTGAAAAAATTTAAATTAGATATAGTCGCCGATAGATTAGAATTGCCGTCATTCAGACATCACAGAGCGTCCGACGACGCCGCGACAGTCGCTTATATGTTAATCCCGTTCTGGAAAATGTTACATGAACGCGGCGTAAATAAATTACAGGAAATCAATCCTGAGATGGAAAAATTACGGCCTTTGGGCAATATCGCCGGACGCCGGCCAAGGCATATTATTTTAATCGCTAAAAATAAACCGGGTTTGAAAAATTTATATAAAATTATTTCAGACTCGAATTTAAAATATTTCAAGAAATTCCCGTTGATTCCCAAAACGGTATTAAAACAATATAGAGACGGCATTATCATCGGCTCGGCGTGTGAGGCGGGCGAATTATTCCGCGCCGTCCGGGAGCGTAAAGACTGGGATGAATTAAAGCGTATAGCGAGTTTTTATGATTATCTGGAAATTCAGCCGTTATGCAATAACGCGTTTTTATTGCGCAACGGCGAGGCGCGTTCTGAAGAGGATTTAAAAGATTTTAATCGCGTAATTGTCAAATTAGGCGAGGAATTAAATAAACCAGTCTGCGCGACGGGCGACGTGCATTTTTTGAATCCCGAAGATGAAATATACCGGCGTATTTTATTGGCGTCGAAAAAATTCCCGGACGCCAACGCGCCGTTGCCGATTTATTTCAGGACTACAGATGAAATGCTAAAAGAATTTGAATATTTGGGCAAAGACAAAGCGTTTGAAGTGGTTGTGACAAATCCCCGCGCCATCGCGGATCAGGTGGAAAAAATAGAATTATTGCCAAAACAATTATTTCCGCCCCGGCTTGCCAATTCGGAACAGGAATTAAATTCGCTGGTCGAGAATAAATTAAAAGATTTGTACGGCGACAATCCGCCGAATTTAATTACAGATAGATTAAAAACGGAATTAGGCGGTATTTTAGGCAAATATGATGTTGTCTATATGTCCGCGCAGAAATTAGTGCAAAGGTCTCTTGAAAACGGCTATTTAGTCGGATCGCGGGGCAGTGTGGGATCGTCGCTGGCGGCGTATTTATCGGGAATCACGGAAGTCAATTCGCTCCCGCCGCATTATCGCTGTCCGAAATGCAAGCGTTCGGAATTTGTATTAGACGGCTCTTACGGTTGCGGCGCGGATATGCCGGATAAATATTGCCCGGATTGTAATATTTTATATATCAAAGACGGCTTTGATATACCGTTTGAGACGTTTTTAGGCTATGGCGGCGGAAAAGTCCCGGATATAGATTTGAATTTCTCCGGGGAATATCAGGCTATGGCGCACAGACACGCGATTGAAATGTTTGGCGAGACACAGGTTTTCCGCGCCGGGACAATCGGAACGCTGGCGGACAAAACGGCTTTCGGATTTGTATTAAAATATCTGGAAGAAAATAATATAGAAGCCGGGAACGCGGAAAAAAAGCGTTTAGCTTCTGGATGTGTAGGCGTAAGGCGGACAACAGGGCAACATCCCGGCGGACTGGTCGTCGTGCCGGATGATATGGATATAGAGGATTTTTGTCCGGTGCAACATCCCGCCGACGATCCGGGATCGAGTACGATTACGACGCATTTTGAATATCACTGCATGGAAGATAATTTATTAAAATTAGACATGCTCGGCCATGATGACCCCACAATGGTCCGCATGATGCAGGATTTAACGGGGATCAATCCCCAGTCTATCCCGTTGGATGACCCGGACACGATGTCTATTTTTACTTCCAGTAAAATATTAGGCTATGAAAATGACGAAATATTAGGCCCCACGGGCGCGGTGGCGATTCCGGAGTTTAACACGCGTTTCACCCGGCAGATGTTAATAGACACACAGCCTAAAGATTTTAATACCCTTGTGCGTTTATCGGGATTTTCTCATGGAACGGATGTCTGGATTGGCAACGCGAGAGATTTAATCGTATCCGGGACGGCGGGCGTCAATGACACTGTAGGCTGCCGTGATGATATTATGTTATATTTAATATCAAAAGGCGTTGATCCTAAGATGTCATTTCAAATCATGGAGAAAGTCAGAAAAGGCAAAGTCAAGAAAGGCGGATTTGATCCCGGATGGGAGGACGCTATGCGCGAACACGGCGTCCCGGATTGGTATATCAAATCACTTGCCAAAATCGGCTATTTATTCCCGAAAGCCCATGCCGTAGCCTATGTCATGATGGCGTTCAGAATCGCGTGGTATAAAGTTCATTATCCGTTGGCGTTTTACGCCGCGTTTTTCACGATACGCGCTAAAGCCTTTGACGCTGAATTTTGTTGCGCCGGGGCGCAAAATATTCAAAAGAAAATTCATGAGATAGAGAATAACAAAGACGCGACCGCCGTCGAACAGAATTTATTGACGACATTGGAAGTCTGTTATGAGTTTTATCTGCGCGGCTTTCATTTTGATACGATTAATATTTATCAATCCGACGCGACAAAATTTTTAATTACAGATAATGGCTTATTGCCGCCGTTTATTTCCGTGCATGGATTAGGCGAGGCCGCCGCTTTAGATACCGTCGAAAAACGCGCCGGGAAAAAATTCGTGTCTATCGAAGAATTTTCCGCGTGTTGCGGCAAGTTGTCCAAAACGCATTTAGAACAATTAAAATCCCTTGGCGCGTTCGCCGGGATGGAAGATACCAGTCAAATCACGCTGTTTTAAACGCTTGAAAAAATATAAAATACGTTCCCTTTTTTCTTTCAAAATCAAAAGAAAAGAGGGAACGCTTTTTTATATTATTAATATAATATTAATAAATTTTATTGTTCGCCTATTTCAACAATTCTGACCGCGCCGTCCGCGATATATAAATCGGCGCGTCCGGCGTATGCGCGGGCCGTTTCCAGCGTAACCCATCTGTTTG
>CAJOFP010000087.1 GCA_905233795.1 uncultured Oscillibacter sp.
TGAGATGATATAAATTTTATAGCCCCGTTTTGTTTCTTCTGTTACTGAATTGTAATTAAATTGTAATATCCGTTCCGGGACGTTCGTGCTATAATTCCTGTGATTCAGAATAATTTATAATTATCTATAATTATTTATAATAGCTTATATAAATTATAAAATCGACGAGTTTCGACGGGCGTTCCGGTTTTTTTATTTTTTATTATATTTTATATTATATTTTTATTATTTTTGAATATTTTGAAACGCTCAAGCGGCATAAAAAATTTTCAAAATTTTCATGGATTTTTAAAATTTTATATTATATTTATTTTTAAATCGCATTATAATATTAATATATATTGTGATATAATTTGTGATATAATCATGATATGATAAATCAGTTGATAATTTATATATTATATATATTCACATTCAGGGGGCTTACGATATGAATCATTCGATGTCCGCGGCGGTCGGGCCGGACGGCGCGAACGGAACCGGCGCGATGAATACGCCGCCGGTCAAGGATCAGGGCGCGGCGCGTGTTGTCTTTACTGTCCTGCGCACGTTTTTATTGGCCGTCGTGATTTCCGCCGTCGTCGCGGGGGGCGGCTATTACTTGCTTTGTTTATATACCGCGAACAGTCCGAATATATGGCCCGGCATTGTCGTTCTGGGACAGGATCTGGGCGGATTGACGGTCGATGAGGCCGTCGCCAAACTGGATAATTTTATCGCCGATTCCAGCGTCGATATTTATTTATATAACAAAACCGGACAGCCCGGCGGACACGACGCCGAACCCGATATGTCTTTCACGTTCGCCGATCTGGATTTCCACCCGGATTTTCGTTCCGTCGCGCAGAAAGCCTATGACATGAACGTCACGGAACCGGAATTTTACACGCTTGGTTGGCGCTTTTTAACGGGAGAGGGCGAAAAAGAATATCATCCCGTATTTACGCTGAATCAGGAGAAAATGGAAGAATGCGCCGCGAAAGCCGAATGGGATTTGAGTTTTCCCATTACGGAAACGACGTTTTCACGCGAAGAGGCCGTATTGACAATCACGCTTTCCACGGACGGACGCTGGGTCAATCCGTCGGATGTTGTGAACGAAATGGACGGGATTTTAGAAAACGCGCCGAATTTTTCGATTGACGTGCCGTATGTGGTTCTGGATCGCCCGATTGTCACGGCGCAACAGATTCATGACGCGGTATATCTGCCCGTGAAAAACGCCTATTTTGACCGGGCGTCGCAATCCGTCATGGAGGGGGAACGCGGCGTTGATTTTAACGTCCCGACCGTACAGGAAGCTATGGACGCCGCCGGACAGGGCGAGACGATTCAATTAAACGTCACCCGCGAGGCGCCGTCGATTTCAGCCGATCAAATGCGGGCGGTCTTATTCCGGGATGTTCTGGGAAGCGCCAGCACGCATGTCTCCGGCTCCGCCGCCCGCGTCAGCAATGTCAAATTGGCGGCCAATTCGTTTAATAATTATGTCCTGAACGCCGGGGAAGTGTTTTCTTATAACGGCGTCGTCGGACAGCGAACCAAAGCGAAAGGCTATAAAGAAGCGCCCGCCTATGTGCAGGGACAGACTGTAAACGAAGTCGGCGGCGGCGTCTGCCAGCCCTCTTCCACGCTTTACTTAGCGTCGTTGCGCTCTAATATGCAAATCACGGAGCGTTACGCTCACAGATATGTCCCGGCGTATATTCCCGCCGGTATGGACGCGACGGTCTCATGGGGCGGCCCGGATTATAAATTCACGAATAATACGCTCTATCCCGTGAAAATCAAGACTTCTTATAATTCGTCCAACGGCTATCTGACCGTCACGCTTTACGGCACGAAAACCGATGACACGCATGTGGAAGTCGTCAACGAGTTCTTAGGCACTACCCCTTGGAAAACGATATATAGAACCGACACGTCTTTGCCGAAGGGAAGCTCTAAAGTCTCCGTCACGCCGTACACGGGTTATAAATACCGGACGTATCGCAATCTCTATGACGGCAACGGGAATTTAATCGAAAGCAAGTATGAGGCGACAAGCGATTATAAAGTCCGGGATCAGGTTATTTTGCGCAATCCGTGAGAAAATATATATTATTTAAATATAATATTAAAAATCCCCGTTCACGCGGACGGGGATTTTTATATATATTAAAAAATATAAAAAATTGCGTTTTTATCTCAGGAGCGCTATAATGCGGGATATGAATAAAAAATAAAATAAATATATATTATATCGTCAGGAAAAAGGACGGAGCGAGTATGTCGGATATAAATAATAATATAAATAATAACCGGAAAGAGATTGATTTGGAACTGCCATGTCTGGCGAAAATCGCGCAGCAAATGCCGGGCGGCTTTTTTATCTATCGGGCGGACGAGACGAGAGAAATTTTATATGTCAATGATATTTTACTGGATATATTCGGCTGCGCGAATTTAAAAGAATTTCGGGAACTGACAGGCGGTAATTTTACCGGGCTTGTCTACCCGGAGGATCGGGAAGCCGTGGAAAAGTCTATCACGGAACAGGTCGCGGAAAACAAGCGGCATTTGGATTATGTGGAATATAGAATCCAGCGCAAAGACGGCGCGATTCGATGGGTGGACGATTACGGACGATTGACCCATACGAAAGATAAAGGCGATATATATTATGTATTAATCCGCGATATTACGGAACTGCATGAATTTAGAATTGAGAATATGCGCCGCGCCGAAGTGATTGAGGGATTGAGCGTTGATTTTAAGTCGATTTATCTTGTCAATCTGGAAACGGGAACCATGCGGCCTTATAGAATGCAAAGCGAATATTTTATGGCGATCGCGTCGGAACTGGGCGGCGCGGACGGCCAGCCGGCGAATTGGGATTTGATATTGCCGACTTACGCGGAACGATATGTAATAGAGCAAGACCGGGAAAGATTCTTGAAAGAAATATCCGGTGAGGAAATCCGCCGGAGATTGACGCTGGAAAAATCTTATACGGTGGAATATCGCTGTCGGGATGTCAGTCATGAAGATGAAATAATTTATATGCAGATGTCCGTGATTTTAAGCGAGCAGGATAAAATTCACGCGGTTGTGGGCTATCGGGATATTACGGAACAGACGCGGCGGGTTCAGAGGGAATTGCGCGAGAAATTAAATATGGAGCTGGAACTGGAACGCGAACGGAACATGAATGAAATAAAATCATCGTTTTTGTTTAATTTATCGCATGATTTGAGAACGCCGATGAACGCCGTGATGGGTTATACGGAACTGGCGAAGCGTCATGCGCGGGACGCGGAAAAATTAAATGAATATCTGGAACTTGTGTCTGACTCCAGCCGTCATATGTTGGACTTGATTGATGATTTGCTTGAAATGAATAAAATAGACGGCGGACGGATTGAGGCCAAATCAGAGATATGTAATTTAAAAGAACAGATTGAGATAACGCTGAATTTATTCCGGGCGCGGGCGGAACAGAAAAATATAATATTACAAGAAGATTTAAATCTGCCGGACGAATCGGTCTTGACGGATACAAGCCGGTTTCGGCGGGTCATGGGGAATTTAATCGACAACGCGATTAAATTCACGCCGGAAAACGGGCTTGTGAAAATATCGGCGCGAAAGACGCGGGAATCGGAATCGGGATACGCCCGTTATGAATTTGAGATAGCCGATACGGGCATTGGCATGACGGATGAATTTATGAAACGCATGTATCAGGCGTTTGAACGCGAGGCGAGTTCGACGAAAAGCGGGTCAACCGGTACGGGTCTGGGCTTGTCTATCGCCAAAAGCATATTGGATGTCATGGGCGGTTCGATTTCGGCGCGGAGTGAAAAGGGCAAAGGGTCTGTGTTTATCGTCGATCTGCCGTTGAAAATCGCGTTGAATCCTGATAAACAGGACAAGCAAGATAATAATAAAATCAAGCCGGAAAATAATATATTAAGTCAAGATAATAATAATCAAGAAGCGCGGCGGATTTTACTGGTGGAAGATATAGAATTAAACCGCATGTTGGCGGAGACGATACTGGAAGAGGCGGGATTTGAAGTCGAGTCCGCGCCGGACGGCTGTGACGCCGTGGAAATGTTCGCCAATCATCCCGAATGGCATTATGATTTGATTTTAATGGATATACAAATGCCGGTCATGAACGGATACGAGGCGACGCGGGCCATTCGCGCTCTCAATCGCGTCGACGCGAAAGCGATTCCCATTATCGCGTTAAGCGCGAACGCGAGAGACGAAGACAAGCGCATGTCACTGGAAAGCGGCATGAATCATCATATAGCGAAGCCGTTTGACGTGGAGCAGTTAATTTCAGTGATCGCGGCGCATACGATGGCGCGGGAATAAAACGCGGGAATAAATAAACGGGCGCGGAATTAAAATCTTGACAGGCGCCGGGAAAAATAGTATATTATGGAACGCGATAAAAACGCGATAAAATATAAATATATAAATTTAGGCGGTGGAGCGTATGCACTGGTCGGAAACGCTGGCGCGGCGGGTAATCGAGAAAAAGCCCGATAAAGAATGTTATGTCTGCGCGACGGGAATCAGCCCGTCCGGGTCTATTCATATCGGCAATTTCCGCGATACGGCGACAAGTTATTTTGTGGTAAAAGCCCTGAGAAAACTGGGTAAAAAGGCGATTTTATTGCACAGCTGGGACAATTTTGATCGCTTGCGGAAAATCCCCGTGAACGTGACGAAACCCGGCATGGAAAATTATATCGGCTGTCCGTATGTGGACACGCCGAACCCGTTTGAGGAGTTGGATAATAACGCGAAATCTTACGCGGATTATTTTCAACGCGAATTTTCCCAAGAGCTGACGCGTTTCGGGATTGAGCCGGAATATAGATTTCAAGCGGAAATGTACCGGAGCGGGGCATATACTGAAGAAATTTTACTGGCGTTACGGGAACGCGACCCAAGACGCCCAAGAGGGCGAACGCGAAAATTATTATCCTGTGTCGATTTATTGCGATAAATGCGGACGCGATACGACAAAAATTATAGAATATGATGAAGAAAAAGCCATAGCGCGTTATACTTGCAAATGCGGCCATACGGCGGAGTTTGATTTTCATAAAGACCATAATTGCAAATTATCATGGAAAGTGGACTGGGCCATGAGATGGCGTTATGAGGGCGTGGATTTTGAACCCGGCGGACAGGATCACGCGTCGCCGTCAGGAAGCTATCAGACGTCTAAAATTATATCCAAAGAAATTTTCGGTTACGAAGCGCCGGTCTTTCAGGGCTATGGTTTTATCGGCTTACGCGGCGCCGCCGGTAAAATGTCGGGGTCGTCGGGCTTGAATCTGACGCCCAAAGCGTTATTGCAAGTCTATCAGCCTGAAGTGATTTTATGGCTGTATTCTAAAAACGATCCCACGCATTTTTTTGACTTCTGTTTCGACGACGGGATTTTAAGACAATATAACGAATTTGACAGGACGTTACAAAATACGCGCAACGGCAAGGGATCGGACGTTGACAAAGATATTTTATATAACGCTGAAATTGCCGGGCGTAATATATATACAGTCCCGATGGGCTGGCTGGTGCAATTCGGTTCTGTCGTGAATTTTAATCCCGATGTATTAGAAGCCGTTTTCAAGAAATTAAACACGCCTTACGCGAAAGCGGATTTCATGGAGCGTCTGGAATTGGCGAAAAACTGGCTGGAATTGTGCAGCCCGGAGAGCGTAAATAGATTGAGAAATACCCGGAACTGGGATTATTATAATCAAATGCCTGAATCTGAACGCAAAGAAGTCAAGATTTTATTCGAGAATTTATCGCAAAATCATTACGAATTGGATGATTTGAACACGATGTTATACGCCGTTCCGGCGCAGGCGGCGGGCGTGGATATAAATTCTCTGAGCGCGAAAGAGAAGAAAAATTTACAGGCGGCGTTTTTTAAAAATATCTATCAGCTTTTGATTAATAAAGACCGGGGGCCGAGACTGTACTGGTTTTTATACGCGCTGGAGCCGGAGCGTTATCTTGCTTTATTGGATTTCTCCCGTCCCGTGACGGATGAGGAAAAACAGGAAAAACAGGAAAATAAAAATCAATCGGGACAAAATATAGCGCGGAAATTCGGCGAGGAAGAAGCCGACGGGCAAAATAATAATAATAATAATAATAATTTAAATAATTTAAAAGACTTTCAAGTGACGGTCAAGCCGGTCAAAGAAGAAATTAATATTGACGCGTTTCGCAAGCTGGATATTCGCGTATGTGAGATTTTAAAATGTCAGGAAATCCGCAAATCGCATAATTGTTATAAATTGACGCTCGATGACGGATTGGACAAACGCGTGATTGTGTCGTCGATTAAGCATGATTATACGCCTGAGGAATTAATCGGCAAAAAGATTTTAGTATTGGCGAATCTGGAGTCGGCGCGGATTACGGGCGTCAATTCGGACGGCATGTTATTGGCCGCTATGGATGACAATCAGAAAACCGTCGTGATTTTCGTCGATTCCGATATTCCGAACGGCGCGGCGTTATGTTAAAATAATTAAAATAATAAAAATAGAAAAATTTAAAAATTTAAAATTTTTCTTGATACCCGGATGAAAAACGGGTATGATAAGATTTATATGAATATATATTTAAATGGAGGCATGAATAATATGTTAAAGATCACGAAGGAGACTGTTATTGGCGATATATTGGATGTCGCGCCGGAGACCGCGCCGATTTTCCTGTCTATCGGGATGCACTGTCTGGGATGTCCGGCGTCGCGGGGCGAGACCGTGGAAGAAGCCTGCATGGTTCACGGCATTGACCCGGATGAGCTGGTAAATTTTATTAACAGTCAGGGCGCCGGGATTGAGGATATAGAAGCGGCCGGCTGAATAAACTCCGGGGGAAATCAATCGGACGCATACGGGATTTTTTCCGTATGCGTCTTTGTAAAGCGATAAAATAATAATATAAAAATATAATAAAATAATATGGCAGATTGATAAAATTATGAAATTACTGGAATTGACGCCGCGATTAAAAGCAATCGCCGACTGGATACCCCAAGGCGCGGCGTTCGCGGATATAGGGACGGATCACGCGTGGCTGCCGATTTGGTTAATACAAAATAACCGGGTTCGACGCTGTATCGCAAGTGATATAAACAGCAAGCCGTTGCGACAGGCGCGGGAAAACGCCCGTAAATGCCTGTTTAATCAATTTGATAACGCGGAAGCGTATTCGGAAAATCAAAAAAAACGCCGGTTGATTCAGTTCAGATTGTGCGACGGCTTGTCGGGATTTCGTCCGGGTGAGGCGGATATAATCGCCATCGCCGGAATGGGCGGGGAAAATATCGCCGATATTTTAAAACGCGCCCCGTGGACTTGTGATAAAAAATATAAATTATTGCTCCAGCCCATGACGCGTCCGGAGGCGTTACGGCGTTTTCTGTCGGATTATAATTATCAAATCACGCGGGAAAAATTAGTCCCGGATCGGGGGATTTTATATCCCGTGATAGAAGTCACGGCGGGACGGGAAATTTTATCCGCAGGGCAATGTTACGGCGGGGTGAAATTGTTACATGACCCGTTGGAGAATCAATATTTGATAGAAATAATCATACGGCTTCAAAACGCGGTCGCGGGATTGAATCACGCGGCGCGGGATAAAAATAATTTAGATAAAAATCTTGAAAAATTGGCGTATTTGCGCGATATTTTAACGGAATTGTACGCGATGAGGGAGGAGTGGCGTCATGCCAACGCCGATTTTGATTCAAACGCGAACGCGAACGCGAGATAAAATAAAAATCCGGGATATTGAGGATTATTTATTTCAGTTCGCGCCGAAAGAACTTGCTATGGACTGGGACAACGTCGGATTGTTAATCGGCGACCCGGATATGGAAGTTACAAGGGCTTTAATCGCGCTGGATATTACGGATATAACGGCGCGAGAGGCGATTGAAAAAGATTGTAATTTAATTATATCCCATCATCCGGTGATGAATTGTCACTGGAATCCGGTGCAGAATATTCGACAGGATACGCCGCAAGGGAAATTATTAATCAAATTATTAAAAAACAATATCGCGGCGATCTGTATGCACACGAATTTGGATCGGGCCAAAGGCGGCGTCAATGACTGTTTGGCGGAGAAATTAAATTTATTAAATTGGCGCGATCTGCCCGGCGGCGACGGTTTTTGCCGTATGGGAGAATTATCCAAGCCGATTGATTTAAAAATATTCGTAAAAGATATAAAAAATATTTTAAACTGCAACGGCGCGCGATACGCCGACGGCGGAAAAAAAGTCTTGCGCATAGCGACAGGCGGGGGCGCGTGCGGGGAATACGCGCAAGCGGCTTTCGACGCCGGTTGTGATACGTTCGTGACGGCTGATATAAAATATCATGATTTTCTGGACGCCGCCGCGATGGGGTTAAATCTAATCGACGCCGGTCATTTTCCCACGGAAAATTTAATTTGCGAAAAATTATATAAAATTTTAAATCAACAATTCCCGGATTTGTATTTGATAAAATCCGAATATCATCGGGAAATTATAAATTATATATAATATAATTATATAATTATAAAAATAATAAAAAATATATATTAAATCATGAAAGGGGAAAGAATTTAATATGTCAGGACATTCTAAGTGGCATAATATCCAGAAAACGAAAGGCGCGGCGGACGCGAAACGGTCAGCGATTTTCACGAAAATCGCCAAAGAAATTATAGTCGCCGTAAAAGAGGGCGGCGGTTCCGGCGATCCCAATAATAACTCGCGGCTCGCGGCTGTGATTGCGAAAGCCAAAGCCGCCAATATGCCCAATGATAATATCAAACGCACGATTGATAAAGCGCTTGGCGCGGGCAATACGGATAATTTTGAGGCCGTGACGTATGAGGGGTACGGCCCCGGCGGCGTGGCGGTAATCGTGGAGGCGTTGACGGATAACCGACAGCGCACGGCCCCGGCGGTTCGTCACGCGTTTGACAAGTGCAACGGCAATTTGGGCGCGGTCGGCTGTGTCAGCTGGTCGTTCGATAAAAAAGGCGTGATTGTAATCGACAACGAAGAGGGCGATCTGGATGAGGATAGCGTAATGGAGGACGCTCTGGAAGCCGGCGCGGAGGATTTCCAGCCGGACGCGTCGGTCTTGGAAATCACCACAAGCCCCGATGATTTTAACAGCGTCGTGAAAGCGCTGGAAGAAAAAGGCTATGTATTCGCAAGCGCGGAAGTCGAGATGGTACCGCAGAATTATATTACGCTGTCAGCCGAAGGCGATGTCAAGAACATGGAAAAATTAATTGACATGCTGGAAGACAATGACGACGTGCAGAACGTATGGCACAACTGGGAAAATAATTAATTAATTTTAAAAAATTATGCCCTGTCCCCGCTTTCTTGTAATCCGTAATCAGGAAAAGGGGACGGGGCATAAGCGATTTTTATAATAATTTACAAAAAGTTTACAAAAAATTCATAATTTAAGCGTCGCTGTTCCGCGTCTAAATTCGTATATTTTATAAACAATCGCGGCGGATACGCGCAAGGGTGGAATTTGTTTCGCTTGATATGGTAAAATAAAAATAAAAATAATAAATTAAAATTTTATATATTTATATAAATCAAGATTAAGAAAAAAACGGAGGAAAAATATCATGGCGCAGGGTGTC
>CAJOFP010000088.1:0-1140 GCA_905233795.1 uncultured Oscillibacter sp.
CTACTGTGATTCCTGAAATTGTGATAACAGTCACGCCGACGCCGGAAAAACAGGAAGAATCAATGGAACTGACCGCGACGCCCGCGCCGGACGAAAACGCGACGCCTGCGCCCACGCCGGAGCCCACTGTGATTCCTGAAGTTGTGATAACAGTCACGCCGACGCCGGAGCCGACTGTAATTCCTGAGATTGTGATTACGTCAACGCCGACGCCGGAATGGTAAAAAAGAATGATAAGAATAACAAAGGGGATGCGCCGTTTGAAAGCTGACAGAAAAGAAAATAAATTGCGGGGGCAACGCGGCGCGTCCCTGTTGTTCGCGTTTTTGTTCCTGCTGGTGGCGTCCATGGTATCCGCCGTGATAATCGCCGGGGCGACCACGGCGACGCGGCGCGTACACGATGATTTCGGACGCGAACAGAATTATTTGACGCTGGAATCCGCCGCGAAAATTTTGCGGGATTTGCTGAAAGATACGACTGTTACCGTCACTGTCGTTACGGGGACTGATTCCACAGGTAACACAATGGAAGTATCAACTGAATATATAGGACCGCGGAGCCTTACCGTAAGTATGTCAAACGCACCCGATCAATGGAAAGCGAAATTTGAGGATGTGCGAATGGATATGACGATTGAAAAAAGTGTGGATTCCGAAAGCGGACAGGTTGATTGTACGATATTCGGCGTTATACAGATAGAGGGAAGTGACGACAACGGTCAAAAAATTTTTCTGTATCCGGGTTCTGTCGAATCAACAACGACTTCTGAAAACGATCAGGAGCGTACAGATTTTAATTTTAATTGGCAAGAAGCGAAACTCTATACAAGAAAATTAAATCAAAGCGAAGACGCGAGGAGTGGAACATGAAAAAAGTTTTATATCGCGCCGGGGAAACGCTGGTGGAAACGATGTTTTCTCTCGCTATTATTTCCGTTACGTTTGTATTTCTGACGGGGGCGGTGGTCGCGGCGACGCGGGTCAACAGTAAAATCCGCAACAGCGGAAGCGAATTTCGGATAGACAATCCCCCGAAATTGGCTGATTCGGATAAATCAGACGAAGCGGATGAATCAAATGAACCTGTAACCGTTACGATAACGGTTACGGACAGTGACAATCCCGGAAGCTATGAATT
>CAJOFP010000088.1:1191-6096 GCA_905233795.1 uncultured Oscillibacter sp.
AAGCAAAAAAATTGAAAAGCGATAAAATCAAGAGGCGTATACAATCCGGCGCGGGATTTTCTTTTGTGGAACTGCTTGTGACAATCCTGATTCTCACGCTGGCAAGCGGCGGAATGGCGCGGGGCGTGGCGTTTGCGCGGGATCAGTATCGAAAATCCATGATTTTGTCCGAGGCCAAGACGCTTTGTTCCACACTGTCGGATATTATCAAAGACGAATTACGCAACGCGACGGACGCTTATTATGATACGGACAGTAAAAATACGAAGTTCACCCGTTATGGCTATATTCCGGACAATCAAAAATATTTTTACAGTTATTTTTACGCTCTGGATAACAATAATAGTAAATCTAATTCCGGTGAGCTTTGGATCGGCGATCTTGATCATTATACTCTTGAAAATCCTGAGTATTCTAAATATAACAAAAGATTGGTCAGTAAGGCGGCGTATTCGACGTATCATTTACAGGCGGGATTGACAGTTGAGTATAAAGAAAGTCAAGGCGTATTTACTGTCACGCTGACAATTTTGGATGCCGAGAGACAGTCGGAAGAAATTGTGAAAAGCGAATTTGACGTGTTTCCGCTCAACAGCTGATATAAAAACAGAAAGACGGAAAAGCGCGATAAAAACACAGGACGCCGTGGGGAGATAGCATTTCCCCGCGGCGCGAATTTTTACGGAATTTGATACTTGACAATTTCAATAAGATCATTTATATTATTTATAATTCGCTTTTCAGCTTCACGCCTTTTACGGATTAAATCTTTAAATTGGATAATATAAATATTTATAAATATAAAAATAAAAATATTTATAAAATAATATAAATAATATCAAATTCAGAAAGGATATGGAAAATTCATGCCGATTACGGATCTTTTAGAGAGAAACAGCAAATTATACGGGGATGAGATTTGTCTGGTCGAGATGAACCCGGATATACAGGAAGCGCCCCGCGTGACTTGGAAAGAATATGAGTTAATTCAGCCCACCAGCGCGACGCCGTATCTGAGACAGATCACTTGGAGCGTATTTGACGAAAAGGCGAACCGCGTGGCGAATTTATTGTTATCACGCGGGATTAAAAAGGGCCAGAAAGTAGCGATTTTATTAATGAACTGTCTGGAATGGCTGCCGATTTATTTTGGGATTTTAAAAACCGGCGCGCTCGCGGCGCCGTTGAATTTCAGATATACGCCGGATGAAATTGAGTATTGCGTAAAATTGGCGGACGCGGATGTTTTATTTTTCGGGCCGGAGTTTATAGGCCGTGTGGAGGAAATCGCGCCGCGAATCTCACAGGGACGGATTTTATTTTTTGTCGGCGAAAACTGTCCGACGTTCGCGGAGAGTTACAATTTCGCGTCGGCGAACTGTTCTTCCAGCGCGCCGCGGATTTTAATCGAGGACACGGACGAAGCCGCGATTTATTACTCGTCCGGCACGACGGGATTTCCCAAGGCGATTTTGCTTGACCACGCGGCTTTAACGCAGTCGGCGCGTATGGAAGCCAAGCACCATATGACGACGCATGACGATGTATTTTTATGTATCCCGCCGTTATATCATACCGGCGCGAAAATGCACTGGTTTGGGTCTCTGTATACCGGCGGGAAAGCGGTATTATTAAAAAGCAATTCGCCCAAGGCGATTTTTGAAGCCGTATCGCGTGAAAATTGCACAATCGTATGGCTTTTAGTCCCATGGTGTCAGGATATTTTGGCCGCGCTGGATCGGGGCGAATTAAAAATCGAAAATTATCAATTATCGCAATGGCGGTTAATGCACATCGGAGCGCAGCCGGTGCCGCCGTCTTTAATACGGCATTGGATGAAATATTTCCCGGAGCATAAATATGACACGAATTATGGCCTTTCGGAATCGACGGGGCCGGGCTGTGTGCATTTGGGACTGGAGAATATACACAAAGTCGGCGCGATTGGCGTCCCCGGTTTCGGCTGGGAATGCAAAATCGTGGATGAAAATGATAATTTAGTCAAACAGGGCGACGTGGGGGAATTATGCGTAAAAGGCCCCGGCGTCATGCGCTGTTACTATCACAATCCGAAAGCGACGGAAGAAGTATTGAAAGACGGCTGGCTTCATACGGGAGATATGGCCATGCGGGATGAGGACGGCTTTATTTTCTTGGTGGACCGCAAAAAAGACGTGATAATCTCAGGCGGCGAGAATTTATATCCCGTACAGATTGAGGATTTCTTATCGGCTCATCCCAAGATTCATGATGTCGCCGTGATTGGCTTGCCCGATCACAGACTGGGCGAAATCGCGGCGGCGATTATTCAGGTAAAAGCCGGCATGGAATGTACTGAAGACGAAATCCGGCGTTTCTGCATGGATTTGCCGCGTTATAAACGCCCGCGCAAGATTATTTTCGCCGATGTGCCGCGCAATCCGACGGGAAAAATCGAGAAACCCAAACTGCGGGAGAAATATTGCGGCGTCCGTCTTGTTGAGGCCCAGAACCGGGGATAAATTTATCAAATTTTAGCTTTTTCCCGCGAAATCATATTTTTATTTTATATTTTAATCTCACGCCCGTGAAGCGTATCGCCGCCGGATTTTTATATTTTATATATTATATATTAATCCGGCGGAAGATATACCGTCCCGTTTAAAACCCGTTCGCAATCCGTTTGAAACCGGGACGGAAAAAATAAAAATAAACGGCGGTCGCCGGAAAGACAGGGAGGCGGGAATTTAGATTTTTATTTAAATATTTAAATCCAGAGACACAGGCAAAGCGAAGGCGAAAAAATTTCAAACAGGAGGGAGAAAAATTCATGGCAACCAAAGTTCGTGATTATAAGAAACTGGCCGCCGATATTAAAGACACCCTCGGAGAGAGCAATATTTTATCGGCCACCCACTGCGCCACCCGGCTCCGGCTGGTTCTGAAAGAAAATCCCCCGGAGGAGATTGATAAAAAAATCTCCCAAATGCCCGCCGTGATTCAGGTGATTAAAGCCGGCGGACAATATCAGATCGTAATCGGCACCCACGCCAAAGACGTGTATGAGCATCTGTCCGGCATGATGACATTCAGTCAGGACGCGCCGAAAACGCAGGAAAATCCCCTGAACGTGATTGTCGGCGTCATGTCCGGCTGTGTGGCGCCGTTCGTGTACATTCTCGCCGCCGCCGGCTTATTGCAGGGCTGTTTGATTATTATTAAATTAATCGCGGATTTGATCATGGGCGGCAGCGCGGGAACGGCTTTTATAGGCAGTACCGGCGCGGGTCAGATCTATGACATGATTTCATGGACCCCGTTTACTTTCCTCCCGGCTTTTATCGCCGTCGCCGGTTCGCGGCATTTTAAATGCAATACGTTTATCGCGCTCTGGTGCTGTCTCGCGCTGACCAATCCCACTTGGGCTTCTATCGCGGCGGCCATTACAGCCGGAACGCCGTTACATTTTCTGTTCGTTCCGCTGTTCGGCGTCACTTATACGTCCACAGTCATTCCGCCGATTATCTGCGTGGCGTGTCTGGCGTGGCTGGAGCCTAAAATAGATAAAGCCATGCCGGAAGTGTTAAAAGCCATCGGCACGCCGTTTTGCTGTACGGCCATTATGGTGCCTCTGACAATCATGGTCATCGGCCCGGTTTCCACGGTAATCGCAAACGCGCTGGCCGCCGCTTATAATATTCTCTATTCTTTCCTGCCTTGGCTGGCGTCCGGCATTCTGGGCGCGGTCTGGCAAGTTCTCGTTATTTTCGGCGTCCACTGGAGTTTCACGCCTATCTCGCTTGCGAACTTCGCCAATGACGGTTTGGATCTCTTACAGCCCTGCATGGCCATCGCCGTCTGCGCGCAGACAGCCGCCTGTTTCGGCGCGTTTGTCAAGAGCAAAAACGCGGATGTCAAAAACGTCGCCGCCTCCGCCGCCGCTACCGGACTGTTCGGCATTACCGAACCCGCGATTTACGGCATTACATTGCGTTTTAAAAAGCCTTTTATCTGCGGCTGTATCGGCGCGGCTATCGGCTCTATGATCGCTTCTTTCTTTGGAACGCGTTATTTTGTCTATGCCGGTCTCGCCGGTTTCCTGACCATTCCCAACGCTATTTTTAACGCCGACGCTCAAGCGAACGTCGCCAATCATTACAGCGGCGACGCCTCCGGATTCTCCGCCGGCGTTATCGGTCTGTTAATCGGCACCGCCGTCGCGTGCGCCATCGCGTTTATTCTGGTTCAGGTTATCGGCTTTGACGATCCTGTTGAAATCCAAGAGGACGAGGAAGAAGAAGCCGCCGCGCCCGCCGTATCCGACACGAAAGTTTACGCGCCTCTGACCGGCGAAGTCGTGGATTTACAGCAAGTCCCCGATGAGACGTTCGCGGGCGGCGTTCTTGGACAGGGATTGGCGATTGTCCCTTCAGAGGGCAAATTATACAGTCCCGTGGACGGCAGAATCGACGCGGTTTTCGATTCCAAACACGCGATCAGCATTTTCACGGATACCGGCGCGGAAATGCTGATTCATGTGGGACTGGAAACCGTGGAATTAAAAGGCCAGTATTTCAAACCCGTCGTCAAGACCGGCGACAAAGTCCGCAAGGGCGATTTGCTCATGGAATTTGATCTGGACGCGATTCGGCAAAAATATAAGACGTTCACGCCGGTTTTAATCACGAACGCGGACGAATACAGCGCGATTGAACCGGTCAAGACCTCCGGCGAAATCAAAGCCGGCGAACCGCTGTACACGGCGAAAGCGTAATTTCGCGCTGAATTTATTATAAAAAATAATATAAAATAAATTGCCCGCCGGGAAAAAATTGATTTCTCCCGGCGGGCGTTTCATGTTAAACAGCGCGATAAAGCGCGCTTTTATAAGCGATAAGCGATGATTAGATTACGATTACAATCAGA
>CAJOFP010000089.1:0-6008 GCA_905233795.1 uncultured Oscillibacter sp.
TTCCCCGTCAGGACGGAGCGCGACGCCGTTTATATCCAGACTTTCCCCGGAGATTTTGACCCCTGTACTCGTTGACCCGCAGGCCGCCAGCGTCAACGCCACAACCGCCGCCAGCGCGATACTCCCAATGAATTTTTTCTTGCGCCTCATCATTTTTCATAATCCCCTCTTCACTTTATTCTTTATGAAATTATAAAATATGTATTAACACATTTCTTTGGACTTGTCAATAGTTTTTCCGACGCGGCCGCCGCGCCAAGCGTTTGACCGCTTTCCGCGTAAAGCGCGAAATAAATGAACGCGCAAGACGTGAACGGCGGCGGAAACGCAAAAGGCGCGGCGGCGTAACTTCGATTCACTTCAATAATTTATTCTTATTATATTATAGATTTTTATTACAGATTCATTCCGAATTGATACGCCCGCTCTAAAATATCCGGGCGTTTTCCCGCTTCTTTTACGTCGTTCAATCCGCCGCCGCTGAAATTTCCGGCGAAATGACATTCCGGGAAACAGTCGATCCAGCCTTTCAAACCATTTGCGGCGGTTTGCCATACCTCATCGCCGTCCTCCGCCGATGTAGTCATCAAATACACATCCCGGAAAGCGTATTCACGCGGAAACAGCGGATTACAGCGATCCAGAAACGTCTTTAACTGTCCGCTTAATTCATAATAATAAATCGGCGTGACAAATACCAGAATTTCCGCGTTTTGAACTTTTTCAATCATATGATCCATATCATCCCGGATAACGCATTTCCCCGTTTTCTGACAGGCTAAACAGCCTTTGCAAAAACGCAGGTCTTTCTCTTTCAGACTGAGAAACTCAACATTATATCCCGCGTCCCGCGCTCCGCGTTCGGTCTCCCGCGCCAGAATTTCCGAATTGCTCCCGGTTCGCAGACTGGATGATATAATTAAAACTTTCTTTGCCATTTTGAATCCCCTTTTTTCAATTTTTTCATAACGCCGCCTCCCGTTATACAGCGGGAAGCGGCGTATATTTTTTATATTATATATTATAATTATATATTAAGCAAGCGCGTCTTTAAAAAACGTCTCGATTTTATCAAACGGGATAATATCAACCTGATCATAAAGATCCGTGTGAACCGCGTCGGGAATGATCATCAATTCTTTATTGTCCGCATAGGCCCCGGACGTGAGTTTCTCATACGCCGTTTCGCTGAAATAAAGGGAATGCGCTTTCTCGCCGTGAATCAGCAGTACGGGAGAGCGGATTTCACTCGCGTAAGCAAGCAAAGGCATATTCATCAGCGACAGAGAAGAAGTCGTATTCCAGCCGTCATTGGAATTGAGAGAACGGGGATGATAACCGCGTTCCGTTTTATAATAATCATAATAATCTTTCACGAAAAACGGCGCGTCCTCCGGCAGGGGATCGACTACGCCTCCGGCGCGTTGATAAGTCCCGTTTTTATAATCTTCCGTGCGTTGCGCGTTCAGGGATACGCGGGCATTATATCTGTCTTCTTCCGTGTTGGCGTCAAAATATCCGTTGGCGGCAATACGGCTCATGTCATACATGGTAGAAGCGACTGTCGCTTTGATACGCGTGTCAATCGCCGCCGCGTTGACCGCCATGCCGCCCCAGCCGCAAATGCCGATAATGCCGATTCTGTCCGGATCCACGTTATCCTGTACGGACAGGAAATCGACGGCGGCGCAGAAATCCTCTGTATTAATATCCGGCGAAGCGACATAACGAGGCTCTCCGCCGCTCTCACCCGTGAAAGACGGATCAAAAGCAATCGTCAGAAATCCGCGTTCCGCCATAATCTGCGCGTACAGCCCGGAGGACTGTTCTTTCACCGCGCCGAACGGTCCCGAAACGGCGATAGCGGGCAATTTGCCGGACGCGTCTTTCGGTTCGTATAAATCAGCGGCCAGCGTAATGCCGTAACGATTGTGAAACGTCACTTTTCTGTGATTTACTTTATCACTTTTCGGGAAAACTTTGTCCCATTCGTTTGTCAGTTTCAATCCGTCCATGATTGTTTCCCCCTCCTGTAAATCCGCGTTTTCCCCGGCGACTGTATTTTCTTCATCCGCCGCGCTTTCCGGCTGTTCCGATTCCACCGCGTTATCTTGCGTGACTTGCGCCGTGTTATCTTGCGCGATTTGCGCCGCGTTATTCCCGCCGCAGGCGCACAATAACGCCAGAATCAGCGCGACAGGCAAAGCCATCAAAGACATCCGCATTTTTTTAATTTTCATAATATTTCACCCCTTTCGCGTACAGCATAAATGAATTGATAAATCATGTCAAATACTTTTTTCGCATGAAATTTCATGCTTGACAGGCATAGAATAAAAATATAAAATCCAGCCGGGAGGGATATGAAATGGAATTGCGCGTTTTACGGTATTTTCTCGCGGTTACAAAAGCGGAAAGCGTATCGGGCGCGGCGGAAACGCTGAATATTACACAGCCGACGTTATCCCGTCAGCTTATGGATTTGGAAAACGAACTGGGCGCGACGCTTTTCCATCGGGGACGGCGCAATCAGAAAGTGACGCTGACGGAAGCCGGCGTTTTCCTGCGCAAACACGCGGAGGAAATTATATCATTGACGGACAAAACAGAGGCGGCGTTTTCCCTCTCCGGCGACAGTATAACAGGAGATATTTATATCTGCGCGGGGGAGACGGACGCGATACGCATTCTGGCCCGCGCCGCCAAGAAACTGCGGGAACGCTGTCCCAAAATTCACTATCATATTTCCAGCGGGGACGGCGCGGATGTGGAGGAACGTCTGGACAAAGGGCTTGCGGATTTCGGGATTGTATTAGGCGTTGTCGATAGAAACCGTTATGAGGCGCAAGCGCTACCGTTCAAAGACAGATGGGGCGTTCTCATGCGGCGGGATGATCCAATGGCGCGGCTGGAAAACATATGCCCGGAAGATTTATATAATAAACCACTGATTCTCAGTCGGCAGACTATCAGCGACGCGCAAATTCTCCGGTGGCTGAATAAGCCGAAAGAAGAACTGAATATTGTGGCGACGTATTCTCTGGTCTATAACGCCGCGATCATGACGGTTGAAAATATCGGCTATACGCTGACGCTGGATAAATTGATCAATAATGCTGATTTATGTTTCCGGCCTTTAAAAGACAGTCCCGAACTGCCGATTTATTTAATATGGAAAAAATATCAGGCGTTTTCCAGAGCGGCGAACCTGTTTTTGAATCAATTCCGCCAAGAAATCACGGAATATTCAAAATCCATGTTTTTTTAGTAATTTCTAAATAATAAAAAAATCTCCCCGCCGCTTTTCGCGTGACGGGGAGATTTTTAATTATTTTATTATACGGCGATATGCAATCCGCCTTTATAATAGCGATTGTAATAAGTCTCGCTTAAAGAGCTGATTTTGACGCCGCTGCTGGAAGAAGCGTGGATAAAGCGTCCGTCGCCGATATAGATTCCCACATGAGAACAGGCGCGGCCCAGATTGCGGCGGGGATCGTTAAAGAATACCAGATCGCCGGGCTGGAGATTGGAGCGATTTGTTACTCGATTGCCAAGACCGCTGTTCCATTGGGTGCTGGCGGTACGGGGAATGGAAATGCCGCACTGACGGAAAACGTATTGGGTAAAACCGGAACAGTCGAAGCCGCGGGGAGTGGAACCGCCGTAGACGTAACGAACGCCGAGATATTTTTTCGCGGTGTCGATAATCGCGCCGCTTTGCGCCGATACGCCCGTGCCGAGATTTAATAAATCGCTGCGGATATATCCGGCGGCGGCTCCGCCGGAACTGATGGCGAAGTACCAGCCGTCTTCCAGACCGACTACGCCGACGGTCTCGTCTTTATTTAAAGTCTGCAAAACATTGCTTTCGCCGAAAGCGGCGTCATGAATCGCCACGCCGTCGCCGCTGACTTTCGCGTAAGTCTCAATGCTGGTAAGATCCAGAGACATGTAATAATTAGAGGAAATATAGCCTGTATAGCCGCCGCAGGAGATTTTATACCAATCCGGGTAAGTATCGTCCAGCAGGGCGACCGTCGCGTTTTTGGAAAGCGTCGCCACGGTTTCGGATTCGACATAAGGCTCTTTGTGCATTCTTAACTGTTCGCCGGTAATCATGCCCACGCCGATGGCGAGATTGGCGTTATTTTCCTGAAAGTCCTCTTCAAAAAAGGCTTCATCAGGCAGGGGCAGATCATAATCGTTTTCGTCTTCAGGCAGATCGAAAATATCTTCTTCGGGTACGGGTTCGCCGAACGCGTTAAACGCGGCGGCGGCGGACTGGGCTTCTAATTGACCGGTGTAGGCGTCTTCCAGCGGCACGGGTTCGCCGAACGCGTTGACCATGCCGGAACCGGATTGCGATTCCATTTGACCGGAATAAGCGTCCGCCAGCGGCGCGGGCTCGCCGAACGCGTTGACCAAAGCGGCGTTGGAGCGCGGCTGTGAAAATTCCGCCGTGACGGATTTATTTTCAGAGGGCGCGCCGGGGAAAGAGGCGGCGTCTTCCGCCGGAAGCGGCGCGCCGGGGAAAGATTCCTGATTATTGAAATCTTCAGCCGGTACCGGTTCGCCGAACGCGTTAAACATGGAAGATTCGGCCTGCAGACTGGGTTCGTCCCAATCGGGGGCGGGGATTTCGGATTCCGGCGCGAGCGGCGCGCCGGGGAATGTGGTTTCGGACTCGATATAATCATTGGCGCGTTGGTTCTCAAAAACGCCGTTTACTTGAATATAATGCGCGGATACATAGCCGATTTGTCCGTTATAAGAAACTTTTGTCCATTTTTCATTGGAGTTGTCCAGAATATTTAATTCCGTGTTATTGTTCAGCGTCGTAATGACGGCGGATTTCACGGACGGTTCCGAGCGCAGGCGAATGCCGACTCCGGGCGGCGAAACCCGCCAAAATCAGCGCGGACGCGGCTGTCAGGAAGAATCGTTTCGCCGCTCTGCACGGGAATTGCGTCATGCTGGTTCGCATCCTTTCGTTTCGCATATCCGAGCCGCGAAAAATAAATAATAAAATAAATTTAAAATATAGATTTAAAATACAGCGGCTCGGAATTGATTTTTAATAAAATTTTGAATGGTTGAGTAATTTTAGAATTTAATAATTTTAATAATTTGATTTTATTTTTCGCTTTTGTGGAATTTATATAAAAACATATCTGACGCGGGCGCGTCCGTCCGGTTTTTTATATTTGAAAATGGCGAACCGGAGCGGATTATTTTCCCGCGAGGGCGCGGGAGAGCCATACGGAAGCGAAATCCATCGCCGTATAAAGATTTTCTTTCTGGCTCTTTTTAACGACACAATCCCGCGACTGATCCGGGTTTGTGCGTTGGAGCTGGATAGAGACCCGCGTGGCTATATCAAGGTCTTTTTCTTTTTTGCTGTCCAGCGCCTGCATCAGTATGATATATTCATCGGCCATGGAGCCATAATAAATCAGATTTCCGACGCGGCGGAGCGGGTGGCCCTTATATGTCAGACCTTCCGTCTGTTTTCCGTTCGCCGGTTTTGACCCTTTTGAATCCGCCATATATACACCCCTTTGAATTTTTAAAAAGAATTTCAAAAAAATTTTAAATTTAAGATTGAAAAACCCCGCGATTTTTGAAAAAATTTATAAAAAATATCGCGTAACAGGTTTTGTAACCGAATTGTAACCCTTTTTTTCCGCTTTGTCAATCTTTTCCCATAGTGAAAGTTGACGGAAATCACGGGAAAAATAAAATAATTCCTGTTTGTTTTTCCAAAAACACGAGATTGACGCCAATCATACTGGAAAATAAAGGCGAATTATTGAACAATTTATGAACTTTTTCGTATTGTGATAAACGACGGATAAATTTATATATATTTAAATGTAGTGATATTATACCCGGCGTCAAACGGTAACAAAACGGTAACAAGATTCAACGGCAATCGCGTCGAATCTTGTTATTGTGAAATAAAAGACAAGCGAAAAGCAAAAATCAGGCGAAAATTAGATAAAAAA
>CAJOFP010000089.1:6062-8142 GCA_905233795.1 uncultured Oscillibacter sp.
AAATAAATCAAGACATGCGCAAAATTTCTTTTTTCAGCCGCGATATGATTCTTTTTTCCAATCTGGATATATAAGACTGTGAAATGCCCAGAGAATCGGCGACTTCTTTTTGAGTCCGCTCCCGGATTCCGCCCAATCCGAAACGCATGGTAATAATTTGACGTTCCCGCGGCGGCAAAAGCCCAATCGCCCGGAATAATAAATTGCGATCCGCGTCCTCTTCAATCGGACGCATGACAATATCAGGCTCCGTCCCCAGAACGTCAGATAATAATAATTCGTTGCCGTCCCAATCGGTATTTAAAGGCTCATCGAAAGAAATTTCACCCCGGCGACCGGAATTTTTGCGTAAAAACATAAGAATTTCGTTTTCAATGCAGCGTGACGCGTAAGTAGCTAATTTAATATTTTTTTCCGTCCGGTACGTCTCCACGGCTTTGATCAATCCGATTGTGCCTATAGAGATCAAATCATCCAAATTTACGCCCGTATTCTCGAAACGCCGTGCGATATAGACCACAAGACGCAGGTTTCTCTCAATCAATTCCCGGCGGGCTTCTTCTTTTAAATTATTAATATTAATATTATTATTTTTATTATTTAAATTATTATCTGAATCGCTTGTCATAATATCAATCAATTCGGCCTCGCGTTCACGGGTCAGCGGCGGCGGCAGGGAATCCCCGCCGCCTAAATAGTGTAATTCCTGAACGGCGCGGCGCGGATATAAACGCCGGAAAAACGCCTGTAATTTTAAAAATTTGACAGCCAATATATTATCATTTATCATGTCCGATTTCCTTTCCTGATACGCGCAAATATGCAAAAATACGCGCAAATACGCCCGTTTATATATTAGATAATTATTTTTTATAATTTTATAATTTCCAGATGGCCTGATAACCGTCGCCCAGCGGCGTGGGGGATAGCGCCACACGCGGGCGGGCGTAACGCGTCCCGCCGGATTCTATCCAGTCGCCGCCGATAGTTAATAATAATCCGGCTGAAATCCCGACTGTGTGATAAGGGATTAAACGCGGCTTTAATTCCGGGCAAATTTTCATGATCGGTTCTATTAAATCAGGCGGCGAACGCGGTTTTTCCGGCGAGAATATTTTTCGCGCTTCCGGAGGCAGGATAGAATTGAAAATATCCGGCGAGATAATCATCACGCGGTCTAAAACGCGGATTTTGATCCGGGCGAGTTTCCCGGAAGCGCGCAGACGCGCCGCCGTATAAAATCCCAGTTCCAGCGCTATATAAACGCATACGGCGGCGCATACGGTCAAAATATTCGGATTTGATATAATCCGCGTGATAAAATAAAAAATATTGAAAATATTTTCGGATATTGGCTGAAAAATAATATGATTTGAAATATTTGAAAAATCGGGGATATTTGAGATATTTTGTGAAATATTCGGCATATCATTGGGAACAAGAGCCCGCGCCGCGAATAATCGAAGCGCCAGCGCGAACCCCGCGAAACCGGATGAAACGGCGAAAAATAAAATCGTCAGACGGATTAAATATTTTTCGTATCCGAAAGCGATTAAAGCGAGACCGATTCCGGCGGCGCATTGTACCGGAACGGACGCGAGAAAAATCCAGCCGGGCAGATAAGATAAAGCCGCGTATAATCCGCCTGTAAAGGCCGCGATTAAATATGATTTGCGCCAGCGCGTCAGACCCGCGAGACGCGCTGTTATGGAGATTAAAAATAAATCTATCATGGCGTTTCGCAAAAATATTTCGTCTATGTAGATTACCGTCAAGAGGCGTCCCCTCCGAAAATTTAAAAAATAAATTTAAAAAATATATAAAAAATTTATAATTTTGATATAAATTTTTATAAATTCACGCGAATCGCGGATTTTATAAATATATATAATATAAATCCGGCGTAAAAGCCGTCGGAAAAGGGAAGCGGAATTTTAAATTTCGCCCAGATAAGACGGAATGTTGACAAAAATTTTGTTAAAATAATACGGCGGTCGGAAATTTCACGGATTTTTTCTTGCAATCGCGGCGGATTTCTGTTAAAATATTAATTTATTATGGTTTTAAAAGGTTAATAAAA
>CAJOFP010000090.1 GCA_905233795.1 uncultured Oscillibacter sp.
CGCCGTCCTTTCGCCGGAGGCGCTCTCAGACGCGGCATACGCGCCTGTAACGACAGTTTCACCCATTTCAGCCGTCCGCGCCTTATCAATATGGACAGACAACAGCGGATTTTCCGCGTGAGGCCCCAATCCACCAGCGGATGGAACCGCTCACGACGCAGCCACGCCGTATCCGCCGCGATTTCGGTATAGCGGATCGCGGTTTCGTCAGTCGGCGGACAGAAAATCAGCCGTTCCGCGCAAATATCGCGCGGATTCATGTTCATGAGAATGTCGCGTAAATTCATGTTCATAACGCGCCTCCGTTTTTTACTCCGTTATTCCGTTTTCTCTGTTGTTTTCGTTCTCCACCGGAACAAATTCGATTCTGTTTTCCCCGAAATTCAGGCGTATGTCCGGATTGGACAATAAACGCAGGTATTCCGAAAGCGGAACCGGGGTCAGAGATTTCAGGAAAACGCCCTGAAATCCGCACAGCAGGAACGTCCCGCACAGGTATCGCTCATCACCCGGCATGGCCCGGTTCGGCGGCAGTCCAAGGGCGCGGCCCTGATCGTTGTAGAACAGCAGGACTTCCTTTTCCGGGAACATCAGCGCCTCGCACGAACCGCCCAGAAAGTCCGACACCGCCTTTTGCGTGTTCTCCATCCACAGCGGATACGGCGCTTTTTCAGGCTCCGCGACCAATACCCTCATTTTCTTTTCCATTTCTGTGTCCTCCTTCTTGTTTTTTTACCGGAAATCATGCTGAACGCGGAAGCGGTAGTAAGCGTCAATGGTTTTGGGCGCGTTGTACAGCGCCGTGAGCAGATACGCCCGGATGTTGCGAATCCGGGTATGGGTTTCATTCAGGCAGTCTATGACGTAGCTGAGATGACTGTTGTCCAGTTCGTAGAAACGCTCTTTGATTTCCGAGCGGGGATAGCTGTTCCGGCCAATGCGGAAATACGCGTCCGGACAGCACAGCCCTTCCGTGATCAGGTCCACAAGGTCGTCGATCAGCGAGGCGTCATGGGGATAGTTATGAAGCAGCGTATCGTAATCCACGGATTCTTCGACAACTTCCCTGTATTCTTTCAGTTCCTGTTGTCTGTCCCGCCATGCCTTTCGGTCGCGGGCGCGTATGCGGAGTTTGCGGGGCGATAGAGGGATAGGATTGATTTCAAAAAAGTCAGTATTATTTTTATCAGTCTTGATTGCCGACCGTTTTGAGCGGTCAAGACTTTCGATTTTGGGAAGTCCGGACTTCTCATTTTCGTCTGAGAGAGGGTATAAAAAATCCCTGTTTTCCGGCGTTGAATCGCTCATGCGCGAGTCGGAAAATCCGCTCATGCGCGTATCATGGAAAGCTCCTGACGCGTCCGCTTCCCGCTCCGGCTGACTCGGTTTCCATTCAATGGAGAACGGCTCCGCTTCCTGTCTCATAGAGAACGGCTCCGTTTCCGCTTTCGGGTTCATATTCCGCGCGGAGGAAACAGGCGGTGTGCGCGGAGTGTCCGACATATCCGGCGTGTCCATATTGTCATTCGGAAACAACGGCGCGGTAAGCGGGTCAACAAAGGGTTTTTCTTCATCGAACATCGACGGTTCATCCAGTCCGTCCATGTCACTTTCCGGGAAGAATGACGCGGAAAACGGGTCAACGGCGGGCTTCTCCCCGTCGAACATCGACGGCTCATTCAACGCGTCTACATTGTTGTCAGAGGACAATAACGCGAGAATCGGGTCAACAAAGGGTTTTTCTTCGTCGAACATCGACGGTTCATCCAGTCCATCCATATCGTTATCCGGGAAGAATGACGCGGAAAACGGGTCAACGGCGGGCTTCTCCCCGCCGAACATCGGCGGCGTGTCCATATCTGTTTTCGGCGTTTTACGCGTCGCGGACGCTCCGGACGAAACCGGAATCCGCGCGGACACAGGGTTCATACAGGACGTATCCGCGGAATTTTTATCGCATTGCTCGTAACGGAAATTTTTGACATAAATCCGATCCGGCCTGCCCTGCCCCTGACGTTTCCGCTCAATCAGTCCGATCCGTTCCAGTTCGCTGAAAAGACGCCCCGTCTTGCTGTGACCGTATCCGGTCACATTCATCGCGTATTCCAAAGTGAAGAAGATGTATACGCGCCCGTAAAGGTCTGTTTTTCCGCACCGCATCGACAGGTCCACCCGATCCAGCATTACGCTGTAAAGCATCCGCGCCTCAAAGGAAATCACCCGATAGCGGGGATCGTCCAGAATCGCTTTCGGAATGCGATAGAAGTGAAAGCCCGACAGCTCCGGGCCGTAGTAATAATCCAGTTTCATGGTCGTTATGATTGCCTTCGCCATTTTTGCCGCCTCCCGTATTTTTGACAAACAAACGCCCCGCCTCCGGCGCGTTTCGTTTCCTAATGGTTTCAAATCGTTCGCCGGATATTCGGTTATATTCGCGTGGCTTTTGTTATAATTTCTTTGTCGTGTTCCCGCATATAGGCGCGGTACAGTCTTGTATATCGGTATGAATCCGCAAAAACGCGGTTCGCGGCGGCGTACAGTTTCGGCTCATATGTTTTCGCCGCCAGCAGTTCCGCCTCGAAATCGCGTCCGAACGGACAGCAGGCGCAGCCGGTTCGTTTCAGGCCGTAAACCGTATAGCAGTCGGAAAATGTCACGTCAAAAGCGCGGGCATACGCTTCCAAATCCCGTTTCTGAAACCAGAAAATAGGCCGGTATAAATCCGCGCCGCCGCATACATCATCAAAGCAGGTCCGATACGCCGTCGCCCTCACGCCGCCCTCCGCCTTGCGTATTCCCTGTATATTGAGCGACGGTTTGCGCTCACGTTCCGCCGCCCGCGCCGTCCGCTTCTTCGCGCCCTCACAGCATTTGTCGGAAATCGGAAAATCCGGAGGATGCTCCGTCAGAAACTCTTTCAGCCATTTTCTTCGCCCGATATTCGCGCAGCTGCGTTCGCCCCACGCGTTACACCACCATCGAACCGCCGACTGACAGCGCGGATATTCCCTCAAAAGTTCATCCAATGGCTTATCTTTCCACTGAAAACCGTGACGCTGTAATCTTCCGATATAATCGCTGATTCTTTTACTGATGAACGGACTCCCGTATTTTTTCACGCCAAGCGGAACGGGAACCGCCGCTTTCCGGCGTTCAATCCGGATTTCATAACGGTTTTCCAGATATTTCAAATGTCGTTTTGCGGCTTCAAATTCCAGTCCCGTGTCATAAAACACATACCGGACCTCTCCACGCGGATGTCCGATCCGCTCAATCATATCCAGAACCACCGTTGAATCCGCGCCGCCGCTAATTGCGGCCATTATGACAGGATAAGGCGCGTTTTCTTTTCCGTCGATATTCCATCCGTGAATTTTGGGCCACGCCGTCATAAACGCGCTTTGAATCTCAAACGTGATTTGTCTCCCCGGCTCTGTCGGGACGCTTTCGAGTAAATCATTCAGACTGTCATACGTTTTCATCATACCGCCCCCCGTTTTTTTCGGCAAGGATGCCGATTTCAGCGAAAATTTATATTTTTTATCCGCATATATCGCGCAAAACCGCGAAAAATCCCTATAATTACAACAAATTCAAAATTTCCTTTTTTTACCTGTCCGCTTTTGAGAACGCGGACGAGGATTCAGGCGCGGAATTTTTGCGGCGCGAATACAAAAAACCGCGCGGCGTCCGATTTGTCAGTCGCCGAGCGGTTTTTTATTTTTTAATTTTTTTATTTTTCGGAATTTATAATATTTCAGCGCTGTTGATTCCGTCTCCGGTTTCGACGCCATTCTTCCAGCAGTTTCAGAATGGTTTCCTCCATCTGGCGTGGAGTGCAGGAAGCGGGAAAATATTTGCGCAGCTTGTCCCCGGAAATTTTGAGGTCGTACCGCTCCGCCTTTTTCGTTTCCGTCATTACGGCGAGCATGGTATCCTCATCCAGCGCTTTCAGCTTGCTGAGCTGTCTCATGCGCTGGGCTTGCGACAGCGACGGCGTGGACTGTTCGCTTTCTATCGTCTCCACCAGCAACGCCTGTTCCTCCGGATTCAAATATGAAATTTCCACGGCGGGCGTCAGTCCGATCTTCTTGTCGTCCACCATTTGCTGCAGTTCAGGCGACAGTTCCGTCAGACGGATATAACGTCTGACCGTATCGCCGCTGATACCTTCATTTTGCGCCACCAAATCATCGCTACGGAAATTCGCCGCAAGTTGCGGCGAATTTTTTTCAGCGGCTTTACTGTGTCTCCCCGCCCGCCGTTTCAAAGCGTCCATCTTCATTTTGTATGCTTTCGCCCGTTCGCTGGGCAGAATATTTTCACGTTGGAGATTGCTGTCCACCATAGTAATAACCGCCATATCATCGTCCATATCCCGGACAATCGCGGGCATCGTTTCCAGACCCGCAAGCTCACAGGCGCGTTTCCGCCGATGTCCGGAAATGATCTCGTATCCGCCGTCCTCACGCGGACGGACAATCGCCGGAGTCAGTACGCCGAACTCTTTTACGCTTTCCGCCGTCTCTTTCATCGCGTCGTCCTCCTGTATCCTGAACGGGTGATCCGGAAACGGATACAGATCGCTCAGACGGATTTGTCTCACCGCTTCTTTTTGAGAAGTCCGCGCCGGAGAATCCCGTCCGTCGTCACGCTTCCGTTTCCGACTGTTTTTACCATCTTCCATATCCTCTCCTGTCGCTCCCGGCGTTGGGGAATAGAAAAAGGGGAACGCGTCGTAAAGTCGCGTTCCCCATAGACGAAACCATATGCTTTTGAGGGGATACAGCCGCTTCCGGATTTTGGGAAATCCAAGGACGGTATCAGCCGGGAGCCATCCAGCCGCAAAACCGCGTATTTTCTGACGTTTTTTTATGAACACATCTTCAATGTTGAATCGGGGCGAGGGTTGATTAAATGCGGAAGCTCTATCGTCCCGTTTGTTGACGTCTTCCCACACAACGCGCTCTATAGACTCATGTCGACGAAATTTTCTGAAAACTTCTGAACGTGTTAAAATGACGATTTTCACTCTGTTTTGTGAAAATCTAAAACTTAACGGTAAAAATCGCAATCAGCTTTAACAGCCCCGGAACGGACAGCTTTGACTGTCTGTTCCGGGCTTTTACAAAAGCTGACCGGAATAAAAATCACGCTAAAATGAAAACATGGAGGTGAAATAGAGAGACTTATATGATGGATAACAACGACAATGATTACGGACAGGGTTACGTCATTACGGCGTGTGATTCTCCGGACGGAGCGTTTATTCAGGACGCGCTTCATGTGGAGCCGGATACCCGGAATTGGATTTACGACGATGACGAAAGCGCGGCGAGAGCCGCCCAAA
>CAJOFP010000091.1:0-2500 GCA_905233795.1 uncultured Oscillibacter sp.
TCGTATTCGACGTGGGCGGTATTGATCGTGATGCCGCGGGCTTTCTCCTCAGGAGCCTTGTCGATGCTGTCATAGGCCTCATATTTGGCCTTGCCCTGAAAGCTCAGCCATTTCGTAATAGCGGCGGTCAGGGTGGTTTTGCCGTGGTCAACGTGGCCGATGGTGCCGATGTTGACATGGGGTTTCGTTCTCTCGAACTTTTGTTTCGCCATGGATATACTTCCTCCTGTTCGATTTTATAATTAATATAATAAAAATAATAATAATTATAAAATTAAAATTTTAACTTGATTCTAATTTTAATAAAATTTATTCTACCGTATTTTACCGGGAAAATCAATAGGCGAAAGCGCAAATAAAATAATAATTATAAAATTAATAAATATTATATATTATCTTTTGCCGTGGGCCTCTTCGATTTTCTCACGGATATTTTTGGGAATCTCGGTATAATGGCTCGGTTCCATCGTATACTGTCCGCGTCCCTGCGTTCTGGAGCGCAAATCAGTCGCGTAGCCGAACATTTCCGCCAACGGAACATTGGCGTCGATCTGCTGGGCGCCGGAACGGGCTTCCAGTTTCGTAATCTGACCGCGCCGGGCGTTCAGATCGCCGATAACATCGCCCATATACTCATCCGGGACAATCACGCTGACTTTCATGATCGGCTCTAACAGCGTCGGATCGGCTTTCCGACAGGCGTCTTTAAACGCCATCGACGCGGCGATTTTAAACGCCATTTCGGACGAGTCCACTTCATGGAAAGAACCGTCAAATAACGTCACTTTCACGTCCACGACGGGGAATCCGGCGATTACGCCCGCGTTCATGGCGCCCTGAATACCGGCGTCCACGGCGGGGATATATTCTTTCGGAATCGCGCCGCCGACAATGGCGTTGATAAACTCATAGCCTTTGCCGGGTTCGTTCGGCTCCACGCGGATTTTGACATGACCGTACTGACCGCGTCCGCCGGACTGCCGGGCGTATTTCGTATCCTGTTCGACGGCCTTTTTAATCGTTTCTTTATAAGCGACCTGAGGCGCGCCGACGTTGGCTTCGACTTTAAATTCGCGTAAAAGCCGATCCACGATAATTTCAAGATGCAATTCGCCCATACCGGCGATAATGGTCTGACCGGTTTCGTTATCCGTGTAAGTTTTAAACGTCGGGTCTTCTTCAGATAATTTTAACAATCCGAGCGTCATTTTTTCCTGTCCGGCTTTTGTCTTGGGCTCAATCGCCACACGGATTACCGGCTCCGGAAATTCCATAGATTCTAATATAACCGGATGTTTTTCGTCACAAAGCGTGTCGCCCGTCGTCGTGCGTTTCAGTCCCACGGCGGCTTCTATATCGCCGGCGAAAACTTCTTCTATATCTTCTCTGTGATTCGCGTGCATTTGCAAAATGCGTCCCATACGTTCCCGGACGCCTTTTGTGCTGTTTAATACCGTCGAACCGGTATTCAAATGCCCGGAATACACCCGGAAGAAAGACAATCTGCCGACATACGGATCCGTCATGATTTTAAACGCCAGCGCGGAAAACGGTTCATTATCTCCGGCGGCGCGTTCCTCTTCTTTGCCGCTCTTGGGGTTCACGCCTTTGATCGCCGGAATATCCAGCGGCGACGGCATATAATCCACAATGGCGTCCAGTAATTTCTGTACGCCTTTATTGCGATACGAAGTCCCGCAAGTGACCGGGATCATTTTATTTTGCACGGTCGCTTTCCGAATGGCGGCGCGGATTCGATCCGGATTGATTTCCTCGCCGTTCAGCACGTCTTCCATAATAGAATCATCCACCATAGAGACGGCGTCCAGCAATTTTTCACGATATTCTTCCGCCAATTCCCGCATATCCGCCGGAATCGGCTCCACCCGCATGTCTTTGCCTAAGTCATCATAATAAATATCGGCGTTCATTTCCACCAGATCCACAATGCCCTTGAAAGAATCCTCTTTCCCAATCGGCAACTGAATCGGCGCCGGACTGCATTTCAACCGGTCTTTTATCATGCTTAACACATGATAGAAATCCGCGCCCATAATATCCATTTTATTGACGTAAATCATGCGGGGCACATGATAATTATCGGCCTGACGCCATACCGTCTCGGACTGCGGCTCCACGCCGCCTTTCGCGCACAAGACCGTGACGCTTCCGTCCAGAACGCGCAAAGACCGTTCCACTTCCACAGTGAAATCCACATGGCCCGGCGTGTCGATAATATTAATCCGGGTCGGCTGATACTGATTCCGGGTTCCGGTCCAATAACAGGTCGTCGCGGCGGACGTAATCGTAATGCCGCGCTCCTGTTCCTGTACCATCCAGTCCATGGTCGCGGCGCCGTCATGGGTCTCGCCGATTTTATAATTTACGCCGGTATAAAATAATATGCGTTCCGTGGTGGTGGTTTTGCCCGCGTCGATATGGGCCATAATGCCGATATTCCGAATATTTTCCAACGGTGTTTTTCTCGGCATAATTTTTT
>CAJOFP010000091.1:2615-9592 GCA_905233795.1 uncultured Oscillibacter sp.
GTACGTTCGCCGCGGGCGCGGGCGAAACTGGTCAGCCAGCGCAGACCCAGCGTCGTCCGCCGCGCCGGACGGACTTCCATAGGAACCTGATAGTTCGCGCCGCCGACGCGCCGGGCTTTGACTTCCAAGCTCGGCATGACGTTGTCCATAGCCTGATTGAATACTTCCACCGGCTCTTTGCCGGTTTTTTCTTTGATTTCATCGAAAGCGGCGTATACCACTTTCTGCGCCACGCCCTTTTTTCCGTCCAGCATTACGCTGTTGATCAGGCGCGTCACAAGCACACTGCCGTATATAGGATCGGGCAGGAGTTCCCGTTTGGGAACATTCCCTCTTCTCGGCACAGCGCTTCCCTCCTTCATATATCAAATGAATTCACAGGTACTCGAAAAGCCGGAAATATATATAAAATAATATAAAATAATATAAATTATAAAAAATCCGGTTTTCCGTAAATGCCTTTGCCGAAGAGGGTTATAAAATATAATAAAATATATATAAAAACCGTTCGGCGGAGGCGAGCGGGGATTATTTCTGTTTGGGACGTTTCGCGCCGTACTTGGAACGGCCCTGCATACGGCCCTGTACGCCCTGCGTGTCCAGCGTGCCGCGAATGATATGATAACGCACGCCGGGGAGGTCTTTCACACGACCGCCGCGGATCATGACCACGGAGTGTTCCTGCAGGGAGTGACCCACGCCGGGAATGTAGGCCGTGACCTCATAGCCGTTTGTCAGACGCACACGGGCGATTTTCCGCAAAGCCGAATTGGGCTTCTTGGGCGTCGCGGTACGGACGGCGGTGCATACGCCGCGTTTCTGGGGCGACGGCAGATCCGTTGTCCGGGTTTTGAGCGTATTCAGGCCGAATTGTAAGGCCGGGGACGCGCTTTTATAAGTGGACGCCTTGCGGCCCTTGCGCACGAGCTGATTAAAAGTAGGCATAAATCTATCTTCTCCTTTCCTGAAAAATTTTTCGCTTGAAGCGCCCGACGCGTATCCCGCGCCGGATCTATATTTTTGACGGAATAAAATAAAATTATTCCGCAAAAATCAAAAATAATATAAATATATAATATTAATAACGCGATATAAAAATATTTATTATATTATATATCGCCTATATTCTTATGCGCCCGCCTGTTTTTTCGCCGCCAGACGCGCATTACGCTCCGCGACGGCTTTTTTCCATTGGATTTCCGTTTCCGGCGTCATATCCGGGCAGTCATCGTCATATATAATAGGCCGTCTACAGGCTTCCTCAATTTCTTGAATTTGTTCGGGGGTAAGTTCCCGTTTCTCAGGTAAAGTATAAGATACTATCATAGTAAAGTTTCCTTTCCCTGAAATTCGCCGGTCTCGCGGAAATAATGCGGATTTTATTCCGCCTTTCCGTATAGACCACAAATAATATTTGATTTACCATGCCAATCGTCTGATACCTGTCTTCTTCCGCGCTATGAAGAGCGTCATAAATTTCGATACGCATTTCATCCCGGAAAACTTCTGAGGCTATCTCAAAACGAATCCCATGTTTTTTAAAATTCAGCCGGTTTTTTTCCTCATCCCACTCAAACAGAAATTCGCCGTATTTCATAAGCGGGTACGCCCTTTCAGGTACGTCTTTTATTACGTCTTTTATTTTGCCGTCGGGATTTTCCGACGCGCTAAAATTCGCGGGGGTTGCCCGCGTAATTGATTATAATAGCAGACTCAAATCCGCCTGTCAAGATTTTTCACCGGGATTTTTATAATAATTTTATATAAAAATATATATAAAAATTTTGAAATTTTATATATATTTTTATATATTTTTTATAATTTCAGGGTTCAATGCCTCTGGAAGTCAGATATTTTTTGACCATTAAGGCGACTTTAAATGTAATGGCGTCGTCGAACTCGCGCAAATCCAGACCCGTGAGCTTTTTGATTTTCTCAAGGCGATACACCAGCGTATTACGATGCACGAACAATTTCCGCGCCGTCTCGGATACGTTTAAATTATTCTCGAAAAATTTATGGATTGTAAACAGCGTTTCTTTTTCCAGCGCGTCAATCGGATTTTTCTTGAAAACTTCCTGTAAAAACATCTCGCATAACGTCGTGGGAAGCTGATAAATTAAACGCCCTATGCCCAGATTTTCATAATTAATCACATATTTTTCGGTATCAAACACTTTGCCGACTTCTATGGCGATTTGCGCTTCTTTATAGGCCTTTGTCAAGTCCCGCAAATGTCCGGCGATGGTCCCGACGCCGACGACTACAGAGCTTTCCCCTGATACGCGCAGCGATTCTTCCAACGCCGGCATCTGGTGAATCAGAACCACATCGCCCTCCCCGACGGACAAAACAAAATCATTTTGCCGGTCAGGAAACAAAGCCTGTACGACATCCGTCGGGATCGACTCGCCCTTTCTGACGGGACGCAATACGAATACGCCCCTCGGCACGTCCGTATTGACCCGCAGTTCTTTCGCCCGGACGTAAATATCGCCCAGCATGATATTATCTGAAATTACATCTTTTACGAAAGACGCCCGGTCGTGTTTTTCCTCGTAATACGTTTTGGCGGCGTTCAAAGCCACTGTCGCCATCGCGCAGGCGGTGCGGCTGATTTCGTTATCCCCAAACGTAAAGGCCGCGTAATCAAATTGACTTCCCCAGCCGCCCAAGGCTTTAAAAATTTTCCCGTCGGCGGGAACCATTTCCCCGGACGCGTTGTTGATCAGCGGCACATATTCCGGCCACCGCTGACCGATCATGGGCAGTTCGCTGCACGCGATCACACTGCCCTCCCCATCTATGACGCCGATAATATGATCCGTGTTTTCTTTAAGCTGCAGGACCACGTTCTGAAAGATTCGCCCGGACATTAAGTATCCTCTCCTTCTTTTCCGGCCTGTTCCGGCGGTTTTGGCAACAGAAGCGGATTTTTCCGAAACGCCGTCGAATTCACGGACGGATAGATATTGCTATTTAAATAATATTTAAATAATTTAACCAATCGCCTTATCGACTCCGCCATTCGCGTTTTCGCTTTCACAATCTGCCGACGCGCTTTATTATACAGTCCGCGCCGCCGGATTGCAAGCGTTTTTTTATCTTTTTCACAAAAAAGACCGTCCCATTTTGTGAAACTTATGAACGCCGGCTTAATTGATTTAATTCCTCGTCCGTCAAAAATCGAAAATCGCCGGGTTTCAAGTCCGGGTCCAGCGGCAAATTCCCAAATTTTACGCGTTTTAAATATAACACGGGCTTTCCGAGCGCGGCCAGCATTCTCTTCGCCTGATGATAACGCCCCTCCCGTAATATTAATAAAGCCTCGCTTTCCAATTCCGGCTCTAATCCGGTTTTTAATTCGGCTTTTAATTCGCCGGATAAATTATTTTTATTTTTATCTTGATTTTTATGAAAGGCATGGATTTTTAAAATTTTCAAATCCGCCGGGAGACATAGTTTGCCGTCCAGACGCATTTCGCCGGATTTCAGCGCGGTTATATCCGATTCTATTAAGCGTCCGGACACGCGGATATAATATATTTTTTCCACATGATATTTCGGCGATAATAATTTATGCGCAAGCTGTCCGTCGTTTGTCAATAATAAAAGCCCCTCGGAATCTTTATCCAGCCTCCCGACGGGAAATAAATTTAATTTTCGCAATTCCGGCGTCAATAAATCCAATACGACAGGCGCGCCGCGTCCGTCCTCCGTGGCCGATAAATACCCGGCGGGCTTATTCATCATGATCCAGATTTCACGCCGATATAAAATCAATTCCCCGTCCACAAAAATTAAATTATTATTTTTATTATTTATATTTAAATTATTTATATCCCCGCCTGTCATGATTTGCGTTTGTGTTTGCGTTTCTATTTTCGCCGCCGGGTTCCGTACAATCCCGCCGCCGACTCGGACGCGTCCGGACTGTATTAAATTCCGCGCCTCTTTCCGACTCCAGCGGCCTGTCGATGTCAATATCTTATCCAGTCTCTCCGGCTTATTTATATTTTTATTATTATCCATTTTATACGCGCCCCCGCCGTCCGCGTTTTTATTATATTTATATTTTTTATATTTTTTTATATTTTTTTATTTATCATAGCATATTATTTATTCAAATGGAATAAAAAAGAAGCGGGAGGGATTTTTATTATGATGATTTGGACGGCGAAATTCTCTAAAATCCGTATATGCGCGGCTGTCGCGCTGGCGGCGGGTATCGCGCTCGCCGCGTTTCTCGCCATATCCGCCTTGCGCGGCGAAAATTTAAATTTAAATCATTCAAATCAAGACAAAACGCGAATCCGTCTTGACACCGAAGAAGGCCGGATCGCGTATCTCGCGGAACTGGGATGGGAAGTCAGCCCTGACCCCGTCGAATCGTTTCGCTTTTTACTTCCTGAGCCATTGACAGAGCCGTATCTAAGCTATAACGCGCTCCAACTCCCACAGGGATTTGATCTGAATCAGCATACCGGACAACAAATCACCCGGTATACTTATAAAATTTTAAACTATCCGAACCGCCCCGACGGCGTACAGGCGAATTTATATATTATCGACGCCGATCCCGTGGCGGGCGATATATTCTGTCCGGGCGCGAACGGATTTCAGGAGCCTTTAATCCGCGAAATTCAAAATTAAAATCCAAAAAATCTAAAATTTATATTTCATCTATATTTTAAAAATATTAAAAAATATATTATATTTATTATATTTTTTCAAATTCCCTCTTGACATCCGGGGAAAAATCCGTTAAATTATAACGCGCAAAACAAAGAAGGCAGATTGGCGTCCGCCTCACCTCCAGCCAACGCGAAGAGGTTTACATCGACCGAACTTTTTTTATCACAGATTCTTGCCGATAAAAATATAAAAAATATATTTATCTCCGCTGCCCCTTGGCGGAAATAAAATTTATTTATAAATATTTATAAATATTTTTATATTTTATTTATATTTTTTATCGCTTTTCGTGATTGTTCGTTCCGGTACGCGGACGCTGTCTGACGGCGTCCGCGTTTTGTAATCAAACGGGATCGCGGAATTTTTAAAAATTTTTAAGCGATCCCAGAAAAAAAGGAGGCGTTTCGGCCATAGCTAAACAAGTGCATGAACTGAACGAGGACATCCGCGATAAAGAGGTCCGCCTGATTGGCGCCGGAGGCGAACAGTTGGGAATCATGACCTCCGCGCAGGCGCTTCGGGTCGCCGATGAACAGGGACTCGACTTGGTGAAAATTTCCCCGCAGGCGAGGCCCCCGGTGTGCAAGCTGATGAACTATGGCAAATTCCGCTTTGAACAGAGTAAGCGTGAAAAAGAAGCCAAAAAAAACCAGCGCGTGGTGGAAATCAAAGAAATCCGCATGTCACCGGGCATCGACGTGGGCGATTTGAATACAAAACTGAAAAACGCCCGGAAGTTCATCGCCGACGGCAACCGCGTCAAGGTCTCCGTCCGATTCCGCGGCCGCGAAATGGCCCATACCGAAATTGGCCGCGACCTGCTTTTACGGTTCGCCGAGCAGTGCGCCGACGCCGCCAGCATGGAGCGTCCTCCCCGTCTGGAAGGCCGTATGATGTCCGTTTTTCTGGCCCCTAAAACCGGCAAATAATCCCCGGAGACGGCGCTATATTTTCCCGTCCGCGTGATTTTTTTAAATTTATTTATTTTAAAATCCGGCGCGGACGCGGCATTATCTTTTCTTTCGGAAGGAGTTTTCCGTATGCCCAAACTGAAAAGCCACAGCGGCGCGAAAAAGAGATTCAATCTCACCAAAAACGGCAAAATCAAACGCGCCAAGGCCTATAAAAGCCATATTCTCACCAAAAAAACCACCAAACGCACCCGCCGCCTCCGCGCCGGCGGTTACGCCGATCCCACCAACGCCAAAACCGTCCTCAAAATGATCCCTTATAAATAATTTTTAATATTTTTAAATTTAAATTTAAAATTTAACCGGCTTTCCCTGTTTTCCGGGAATCAGCCGCCCCGCCCGTAATCCCGGCGGGATTCTTTTCCCCCCGCGCAATTCCCCGCAATGACAGGAGGCAATTATTATGGCAAGAGTCAAAGGCGCGATGATGACGCGCAAAAGAAGAAATAAAATCCTGAAACTGGCGAAAGGTTACTGGGGCGCCAAGTCCAAACACTTCCGCGTCGCCAATCAGGCGGTTATGAAATCCCTGCAATACGCCTATGTGGGCCGCAAACTCAAAAAACGGGATTTCCGCTCCCTCTGGATCACCCGCATTTCCGCCGCCTGTAAACTCAACGGCATGAATTATTCCACGTTTATGCACGGCCTCAAAACCGCCGGTATTGAAATCAATCGCAAAATGCTCTCTGAAATCGCCATCGCCGACCCCAAAGCCTTTACGGAATTAACCCGTCTGGCGAAAAACGCGTAATTATTTTTATATTTTTTAATATTTATATTTATTTATAATTTTATTATGCGAATCAATAATATTTATTATAATATTATTACGACGATTTTTAGAACGCGTCAAAAGCCCCCCGGATTCATTCTCCGGGAGGCTTGTTTTTTTATTTATATTTTTATTTTATTTTTATTATTTTTCAATATTTATATTTTCCCCACGCGTTCAAAATTCAAGCCTGAAACATCATCCAACCAAAAAAAACGGAAACGCGTTCCCGACATCGAAAGGAGTAAACTCCAACGGGATACGCGTTTCCGTTTCACTATCAGCCGGACGGATTCACGGCGATATTACGACGCCGAAATTACGCCGCCCGGCGCGTCACGGACGGGTTTCCCATTCCCAATCCGAGAAACGCCTGTTATATTTGCGTGGGGATTATACGGCAAATTTAATTCTCGTTTCTGCCTTTTACTGAGAGATTTGTCGCAATTTGGTAAGATCCAAGCACACCGTTCTCATCCAGTATATAGGCGGTTACAGTCTGCGCGGCGGTAGGCTTATTTTTGGGTGTTCCGCTG